>JADHQW010000117.1 GCA_016777705.1 Alphaproteobacteria bacterium
TATATTTTTGTGAATCATTTGTTTTGATAAATCAGCTAAAATTATAGGAATTTCTGCAACACCTCCTGCTGCAATATATATATCTTGTATGACCTGATTTTGTATCTTAATATTAATAGCCAATGAAATAGTTGAAATATCCTGATCAAATCTTTTAGATAATTTCCAAAAAAAAAGTTTGTTACTTTTTTTTGGAATAGGAATTTCAATAGAAACTAAAATTTCGTCTTTTTTGAGTATATTTTTTCTGTATCCCATAAAAAAATCATTTATAGGTATATTTTTAGACCCATCTTTTCCGAATACATTTAGACTAGAGTTCAAAACTAAAAGTACTGGAGCCAAGTCCCCAATTGGGCTAGAAGTACATAAATTTCCTCCAATTGTCCCTTGATTTCTAATTTGAGGGGAACCAAACCTTTGCAGAATTTCAATCATTTCAGGAATTTTATCTTCAATAATTTCAAGGAAAGTTTCTATTGTAACAGAACTACCAAGTAAAATTCTATTATTAGATATTTTAACTTTTTTTAATTCTTCTAAAGAACTTAGTGAGATAATTGTATTTTCACTTTCATTTATTATAGGCCTTTGTAAATTTAAATCTGTTCCTCCAGCTAAAAATTTAAAGTTTCTTATTTTAGTAAGGGTTTTTAATTGTTCTAATTTTTTAGGGTGGTGATATGTAACATTACCTAATTTAATATCTTTGGTTTCTTCTGTAAATTTTTTACATTTTATTCCAACTTGTGCTTTTACAACAGATTTTACAGCCTTTATTATTGAAGAATAACCTGTGCATCTACACAAATTACCCGAAAATGCATCGTTAATTGTATTATCATTTATCTCTTTATTTGAGTTTAACAAACTAACACCCGCTACAATAAAACCGGGTGTACAATATCCACATTGCGAAGCATTTTCTTTTGAAAAAGCTACTTGTAATGGGTGAAGGTCATTGTCATTACCTAAACCTTCTATTGTAACTATATTTTTACCAATAACCTGACCTAACCTAACTAAACATGAATTTACTGGCTTTATATTAGAGCTATTTTCTCCATTAATTATAACTGAACAAGCGCCACAATCACCTTCAGCGCAACCTTCTTTTGTTCCAGTCAACTTAAGGTTGTTTCTTAACCAGTCTAAAAGAGTAATGTCATGATCAACATTTTTAATAGTCTCTTTTTTACCATTTATAAAAATGTTATTCATTTTTTCTGAAATCAACAAGACGACCTAAAACAAATTAGAATTATAAGAATGATCATAGCGTCTATCTTTTATAAAAATCAATTAAATAAAGCTTAGCATTTTATGCTAACAAACTTTCTCGATCACGATCCCAACTTATAAAAACTTCATCTTTAATTTCAAATTTATTTTTTAGAAACTTTTCATCTGATAATTGAACACTTAATTCTCCAAAATTTTTAGTTTCTCCTGTAACCTTTACAATTTGACCTTGGAATTCTATCTCCTTAACTATAAATGGATTAACATCATTATTTTCTCTATTATTTATTTTTTTAAAATCTAAGTTTATATGATCCATTCTGATAGAGTAATATTTTTTGTTTCTAATAATAACATTATGGCCACCAACAAATGTAGCTATAAACTTATTTTTAGGATAATTAAATATCTCATATGGGCTTCCTACTTGTTCAATTATTCCATTATTCATTACTACTATCATATCCGCTAAAGCCATAGCTTCATCCTGTGAATGAGTGACATGTATGAAAGTAATACCAAGCTTTTTTTGTAAAAATTTTAATTCACTTCTCATCTTAATTCTTAAAAAAGGGTCTAAAGCAGATAAAGGTTCGTCTAAAAGTAAGATAGATGGATTAGTTATCAGAGCTCTAGCTAAGGCAACTCTTTGTTGTTGGCCGCCTGATAATTGGGCGGGTAACCGATCAGAAAATTCAGACATCTGAACTAATTCAAGCATTTTCTGAGATTCAACGTTTCTTATATCTTTTTGTAAACCTCTCATTTTAAGAGCAAATCCAACGTTTTGTAAGCATGTCAAATGGGGAAATAATGCGTAATTTTGAAACATCATTGCAGTACCACGTTTAGCTGGAGATAATTCGTTGATAATATTATTACCTAAGAGGATATTACCTTCTGAAATTTCTTCATGACCTGCTATCATTCTTAAAGTTGAAGTTTTACCACAACCTGAAGGGCCTAAAAGGCAACAATATGTACCTCCTGGTATCTTAAGACTTATTTTGTTAACAGCTAAAGTTTTATTATACCTTTTGGTAAGAACAGAAAATTCTAAATCTTTCGTAATACTCAATTTTACCTCTTATTGTATATGTAACTTATTAACGCAAATTTGATTAAACTTTTATCAATATCAAAAATTTTAATAAAAATGATGAAAATTTAATCAATTTTACTGCTAGAATAAGATTTCATTTTGAATTATAGCATACTTGTCATTAAATTCTAATTTTAAAAAATAACATTGGAGATAATAATGAAAAAAAATATAACTAGGCGTAATATGCTCAAAACAACAACAGCTGCTGTTGGTGCTGTTGCAGGAGCAGGTTTGCTAAAAGGTTTCCCAGCTATACATGCAGCAGACGCTCCTGTAATTCGTTATTTAGGTACTGCTGTTAACATGGGTGACGCTGTACAAAAAAGATTATTTGATGACACCGGTATTAAAGTTAAATTCATTGTTAAGACAACCGACGAGGTAGTTAAAACAATTTTTACTCAGCCAAATAGTTTTGACATTGTTGATTCTGAGTATTTTAGTATGCCGAAATTAGTTCCATCGGGTAATCTTTTGGGAATGGATACAAAAAGAATCAAAGAGTGGGACAATGTTACAAGCGCATTTACAAAAGGTGAAGTTGCTGGAAAGAAAATTGGTGATCAGGGAACTGCACCCAAAAAAGTTATGTATTTAAAAGGTTCAGATTCAAAAGAATTTGCATCCGAACCTACTCAATATGTAACTTTAATTCCAACAGTTTATAATGCTGATACACTTGGAATTCGGCCAGATCTTATTAAAAGACCTATTAATACTTGGGCAGAACTATTAAACCCTGAGTTTAAAGGTAAAGCTTCTATTTTAAATATACCATCTATAGGTATTATGGATGCTGCAATGGTGGTAGAATCTATGGGTGAGTATAAATACCCTGATAAAGGTAATATGACCAAAAAAGAAATTGACTTGACTATGAAAATTTTTACTGAAGCAAAAAAAGCTGGACAATTTAGAGCTTTTTGGAGCGATTTCAATGAAAGCGTCAACTTAATGGCTTCAGGAGAAGTTGTAATACAATCAATGTGGTCACCAGCAATTACAGCAGTAAGAACGAAAGGAATTCCTTGTGTTTATCAACCACTCAAGGAGGGTTACAGAGCATGGGCTGCTGGTTTTGGATTGCCTGCTACTTCAAAAGGTAGACAAGCTGACATTTGTTATGAATTTATAAACTGGTATTTGTCTGGCTGGGTCGGAGCATATTTAAACAGACAAGGCTATTATTCAGCTGTTATTCCAACTGCCAAAAAGTATATGGAAGCATATGAATGGGATTATTGGATGTTAGGTAAACCTGCCACAGCTGATATTATGAGCCCTGAAGGTAAAAAATTAGCCTCAAAAGGCGAAATTAGAGATGGTGGCTCTTATGAAGCTAGAATGGGATCAGTTGAATGCTGGAATGCAACAATGGATGAAAATAAATACATGGTAAGAAAATGGAATGAAATGGTTGCCTCATAAAATGTATTTGAATATAGGGTAACTAATGTTACCCTATATTATTTAAACAATTCGAATTTTCAATATGCCAAACCTATTTAAAATAAAACCATCTGTTGGTTTACTCTCCCTTCCTTATAGCTTGGTTTTTATCTTCTTTTTTTTTATACCGTTGTCTCTTACATTAATTATTAGTTTCTGGGATTATAACGAATATTCAATAATACCTGATTTAATATTAGAAAATTACAGGTATATTTTTGAAAATTGTTTTTCTTTTGAAAATGGTATGTGTGTTACATTTAAAACATATCTATCTACATTTGCGTTTTGTTTAATTACATGGTTTTTTACACTTATTATCGGGTTTTTTGTAGCTTATTTTCTATCTTTTTATGTTAATTCACTTACATGGCAAATAGCTTTGTTTCTTATTTGCACCATTCCATTCTGGACTTCAAATGTTATAAGAATGATTTCATGGATACCATTATTAGGTAGAAATGGACTGGTTAATGATTTTTTTCTATCTACTGGATTAACGAGCACACCACAAGAATGGTTGTTATATTCAGCCTTTTCAGTAGTTTTAGCTTTTGTCCATTTATACACATTATTTATGATAGTCCCTATTTTTAATTCTATGATGAGAATAGATAAATCAATAATTGAAGCAGCCTACGATAGCGGAGCAAATGGATTTCAAGTTTTATGGAATATTATTATACCATTATGCAAGCCAGGAATTGTTATTGGATCAATTTTCGTTATAACCGTAGTGATGGGAGACTTCATAACCATAGGAATAATGGGAGGACAACAAATACCATCAATTGGAAAAATTATTTACGTTGAAATGAGTTATCTACAATTGCCTGCTGCTGCTGCTAATGCAGTAATTCTGTTATTTTTAACCTTATTAATTATTTGGATAATGACAAAAATGATTGATATTAGAAAAGAGCTATAAAATGTTTAGTAAAAAAAGTAATACTTATTATATATGCGTTTTCTTTTTTTCTTTATTTGTTTTATTTCTATATGGCCCTACTTTTACAATAATCTTACTAAGTTTTCAAGGCCCAGATGGAGGTTTAACGTTTCCTCTTAATGGTATATCTACTTATTGGTTTGAAGAACTTTGGCGAGGCGGATCTGTAGTAGATATCGGTTCAGCTTTTAAAAGATCCATAATTTTAGGCGTATTAGTTATGGTTTTAACAGTGGTTTTATCAGTTGCTGCAGGACTAGCATTCAGAAAAAAATTTTGGGGCTCTAATATTCTTTTTTATACAACTGTTGCAAGCCTTATAGTCCCATCAATAGTATTATCGTTAGGTGTCGCTTTACAATTTAGACTAATTGATGACATAACAAAATGGATTGGTACTTCACTTGACATAAGCTGGATTAATGATTCTTTTCAAACTTCTTTGGGTATGTATTCAAGTGGACTTGGAGCACAACTAACATGGACACTCCCTTTTGGTTTATTAATAATGTTTGCCGTATTTAATCGATTTGACAAATCTTATGAAGAAGCAGCAAGAGATCTAGGAGCAAGTCCATGGAAAACTTTTAAAGAAATTGTTTTACCCCTTATTGCCCCAAGTATTGTTGGAATTGCTTTATTCGGATTCACATTGTCATATGATGAGTTGGCAAGATCATCTCAAGTTATGGGATCTGGGAATACACTTCCACTTGAATTACGTGGGTTAACAACAACAGTTACCACACCTATAATATACGCTTTAGGTACAGTAACGACTTTTGTGTCATTTACTGTTATTGCTATTTCAGTTGGATTTTATTTGTTTCTCAAAAGGAAAAAAGGAATATAAGTTTGAAAAAAAAAATTTCTATAATTAACCCAAATACTACTATTTCAATGACTAAGGTCATAGATACTACTGCACGAAAATACGCAGATATTAATACTGAAATTTTAACAACTCAACCTCAAACTGGTCCAGAGAGTATTGAAGGTTATTATGATGAAGCTTTTTGTATTCCTGGGTTAATTGAAGAAATAAATAATAATATAGATGCTGATGCTTATATAATTGCATGTTTTGATGACACTGGCCTAGATGCTATAAGATCCATTACAGATAAGCCCGTCATCGGAATTGGAGAAGCAGCGTATCATGTGGCTAGTTTAGTTTCTGGAAACTTTTCAGTTATAACTACACTGACTAGATCCATAAATCCCTTGAAACATAATTTAAAAAAATATGGATTATTTGAAAAATGCGTTAGTGTAACAGCTATTGAAGTACCTGTATTAGATCTGGAGGAAATCTCAGATGATAATCTAGAGAAACTAAATAAAAGTATAGAAAAAACTAAGTTTGATGATAATTCTGAGGCTATTATACTTGGTTGTGCAGGAATGGCTAACTTAGCAAAAAAGCTTGAGATAAATCATGGTCTTCCAGTAATAGAAGGGGTTTCTTCAGCAGTTGTATTAGCAGAAGCTTTAATTAATCTTCAAATTAAAACAAGTAAAATTGGTTCTTATGCTCTACCTAGAGATAAGAATTATATTGGTTATTTAAATAAATTTAGACCAAAAAGTTAAAATTATGACAGTTGAAGTACTAAATCACCCTTTAATAAACATACTTATGACAAACCTACGTTCTCAAGAGACAAGTAGTTCTGAATTTAGACTTACAGCCAAAAAAATATCTTCCTTAATGGCTTATGAAATATTTAAAGATCTTAAAATTGAAAGAAACAAGATAAATACTCCACTAGAAAGTTACTTAGGTATCAAAGCTCAAAACCCAAAACCATGCGTTATTTCAATTCTAAGAGCAGGTTTAATAATTTCTGAAGGTATTACTGACATATTTGATGAAGTATCAATTGGACATATAGGTATGTATAGGGATGAAAAAACACTTAGCCCTGTAAATTATTTAATTAAGCTTCCTTCAAATCTTCAAAACAGACAATGTTTTCTGTGCGATCCAATGCTTGCAACAGGGGGAAGTGC
>JADHQW010000118.1 GCA_016777705.1 Alphaproteobacteria bacterium
TTTGAGCAGTGGAATAATTGGTTTGAAAAATACCCTTCCTTAATTATGCCTGCGTTTTACGCAGAAGATGTGGAAATAGCTAATAAGCAGAATAAAACAGCTGTTATATTTGGTTTTCAGAACCCTTCGCCAATAGAAGATGATATTGGATTAGTGGAAATTCTTCACAGACTTGGTGGAAGGTTTATGCAACTTTCCTATAACAATCAATCTTTATTAGCTACAGGTTGCTATGAAGAAAATGATCCTGGTATTACTAGAATGGGTAAAGAGGTTATCAAAGAAATGAACAGAGTGGGAATGGTTGTTGACATGTCACACTCTTCAGAGCAGTCTACTTTTGAAGCTATAGAATTATCTTCAAGACCTATCGTTATAAGTCATGCAAACCCGTCTTTCTGGCATCCTGCAAAAAGAAATAAATCTGACCAAATTCTAAAAAAACTATCTGAAAGTCATGGAATGCTTGGTTTTTCTCTTTATCCGCATCATTTAAATAATAGTAGTCAATGCTCTCTTGAAGATTTTTGTTCAATGATAGCTAGAACTGCAGATTTAATAGGAATTGACCATATTGGTTTTGGCTCAGACCTTTGTCAGGATCAACCTGATAGTATTGTAGAGTGGATGAGAGTAGGAAAATGGACTAAAGAAATAGACTATGGAGAAGGATCTGCTTCTAATCCAGGTTTTCCAGATATGCCTAATTGGTTTAGAGATAATAGAGACTGGCATAATATTATTGAAGGGCTTAAAAAATATGGTTTTTCAAATGATGAAATTAATAAGATAAAAGGTGAAAACTGGTTATCTTTTTTTCGTAAATCGTTTAATTCAAATTAGAAAAATGAAAATTAATAATAAAACTAAAAAAACACGAAAACAATCTTTACTAAGAGAACCATCTAAAGTTATGAAATTAGACCGGCTTGGTAGTTTTCATCAAACAAGATTATCATTTAGCCGACAGTTGATAGATCAACTAAAAACTAATAAATGGATAATTAAAATTTCTAAATGGGACATTGATAAGCATGGTATTGGAAACGCAATAATTTCTAGCGTTAAAGGATCTAATAAATTTTGTTTAGTAGTTTTTTGTCATCCCATAAAAGATCAAGATAGAAGTGACAGAGTGATAGCTGAAAAATGGGATATGACTTTCTCTCTCTTTAATGGTAAACCAACTCAAGCTGAAATCAACTACATGTCTAAGAATTTAAAGGTTCAAGAAGCTGGGCATCATTTACCCAAACAAATGTCACTCAGCAGAGCCAACAAATCAGTAAGAGTTTTTAACAGCGTGTTATCATCTTTATCAGAAGGTAAACAACCCGATAAAGCATTAATCAATGATATTGGCTACCTAGTAAGAACGACGGCAGTTTATGGTAATGGTAAATTTGGTATTGGTGACTTTGATAGTATTTCAGAACAAGTTTTTTTAAAAAAACCATTTCAAGCTGAAATGCTAACAGTATATTTGATAAGGTTTTTTTCCATAGAATTAGTAAATTTTCTTGCCAAAATAAAAGGTGGTGTTTCCTCAGTTAGATTATCTGATGAAATTTCAAAACATATTGGTGTGGGTAATGCTACAGGTTTAGGGATGGCACCTTTTTTAATAAATCACCCTGAATTGTTACATAAATGGATAAATGCTAGGGAAACTGCTATATCTAAGGTATTGGCCATAGAGAATTTAGATATAAAACAACAAAATGAAATCATTATTCTATTAAATAATGCATTAGGTTACTGTGCTCAGTGGAAAGTTGATGATCAAAATCAATCAGTAAGAATAAAAAACCTTTCGTTAGATTTAGAAACAATTATAAACAATCCAAACACCAAAAAATTATTAAGCCAGACATATCCTCTAAAAAATATTTTTGATTTTTTTGTTGATCAAATAAGTTTAGAAACTGAAGAAATACTTCATTCTATTTTTATTGAACCATTTTCAAATATTGTTGAAAATTTAACTGAGGAAATGGCTGCAGTTGAGACAAAATCAGTTCCAATAAAATATAAAATAAAAAAAGTAATTAATATCATCCGACAAAATTATGATTGGGCTTTAAAAGTTGATGTAAATGATCAAAAGGAAAATCACTTTTTTTGGTATACTTCTCAAGCTAAATTAGAACCTAGATTGGGTGTGCAAGTAAGAGATCATGGATCTGAAAAACAATTACCTTTTGACATAGCTCACCAGGTTCAGAATACTTTGAACTTATTAGAAACTTTACCAGAAAACATGACAGTTTCCGAAGTAATGATCAAATATCCTCAAACTAGAAATATTATTCGTAGGATAATTATAAATGACACTTCTGAATATAGTGAAATTCAGGATAATTTGCATTCAGATAAAACAAAGCCAATAGACATTCTAAGATGTAAATTAAGTTTTTTTGGAGCTTCAAAATATGATCCAAAATCAGATTTATGGACAAGAATTACGCTATTTCAAGGTGCCCCACTCCCACATCAATTGCAGGAAAAAAATGCGTGTGCTTGGATTTTTCCATATCTATCTGATGCCTAAAAATGCTAGAAATATCTTCAAACCAAGTTTACTCTGAAACTTACAAAGCACTCAGAAGCTTAGGTATTGATTGGGGAATAGCAAAAGATAGTGCAAACTTGTGCAAATGGTTAGCCATACACAATCAATTCTTTCTTGGATCTATTTTAAAAACTACTGATTTGTATAAATGTGGTAATATTTCAACTTCAGTAAATTATAACACTTATGAAAAACCATTATCATCAGCTTTAATGGGAATGGTTTTAGTTGAATATGTTGCTTCTAAAAATAAGACCTGGGAAGGTTATTTAAACAGTCCTAAATTTATGGTTGCTGCAATGGCTTTAATATCACATGAACAAAAAAGTTCTTTAGAATTAAGTGATAAAAATCATAATATTATTGCCATGACAGATAAAGAAAAATTATATGTGAATTTAAATAACCTTAGTAACACAAATATATATTGCATTCTTAATGTTACTCAAAAAAATACAAATTATAATATAAAAGAATTTAGTTTTTCTGATGTATCATTTGCTTCTAAAGTTAATGAAAAATGTTGGGAAAAGTTAAAGTCAATGGCTTTTGATACTTATGTACCTGAAAGTGACGCATCCAAATCTGGCGCTGGATATTAATTTATTATTTAACTCTATAATCCTTTATTACATCAAGGTCAGGATCTATACCTAAGCCTATATGATCTGAAATTTCAAAAAAACCATCTTTAGGATTAAATGTTTTTTCTGGATAAAGATAAGCTTCAAAATCTATAAAAAACCTTTCTAATAAACCTGGGTTAGGCATAGACTGAGATAAGTGTAATGTAGCTAAAAAGCCTGGTCCAAAATAAGGAGAATGAGGCATAACTTGAACGCCATAATTGTCCGCAAGCGAATATATCTTCTTAAACTCTGTAATTCCTCCAACTTTTGTCACACTAGGTTGAGCATAATCTACAGCTTCAGCGTCAAACATCTTTTTAAATTCAAAGGAAGTACATGCATTTTCTCCAGCTGCAATTGGAATTAAACTTTCTGACCTTAAGTTTGATAAACTTTCAAAATCTTCTGGAGGATTTATAGGTTCTTCTACCCAGTAAAGGTTATAATCCTCCCAAGAATTTAACATTTGTCTAGCTTTATCTTTTGTCCAAGGACAGTTAGTATCAACCATTATAGAAATATCCTCACCTAAAGTATTCCTAGCGGCTTCTACTTCAGATGTATGTATTTCATGTAATTTTATATGTTTATATCCAAGATTTTTAGCATGTTCACACCTGTCTTTGACTGAATCAACATCCTCATAACGCCATAAACTAGCGTATGCTTCCATTTTTTTGCCACCAGAAGAACCTAAAATATTATATAGTGGAAGATTACTAAACTTGGCTAAAATATCCCATAATGCAATGTCAATGGCGCTTATAGCAAACATGGTAATGCCATACCTTCCAAAAAGATGAAGAGTTTTTTGGAGTTCAAAATTAATCTGCTGAACATTTAATGGACTTTTACCAATCAGATGCGGTTTAATCATATGATTAATAGCCTCTGCAACAGGTCGTCTACAATGATATGCAAAAGCGTCTCCCCAACCAATAATTCCTTGGTCAGTTTCTATTTTTACTAGACAAAAATCTAAAGCATCTGCTTTAAGGAAGTTAGATGGAGATTTTTTATTTACTCCTCTAGAGAAAGGTATTGTTAATTCAAAAACTTGAATGTCAGTTATTTTCATACGAACCTATATATTTAATGAGCTTCATTATTGGCTAACCATGTAATCACCTTTGCTGCAGGATATAGCCACAGTAATCCAGCAATTATATAAATGAACCAATCCAAAAGCCAAAAGTATCCAGTTACATATTCAAATATATACATGAACATAGCAACGTAAATAACTAAAGCTGGAATAATTCCAATTACGACCGTAAAATGTCTCCACCTTTTCAAAATTTTATCCTTAAATAATTTATTTTCTAACTAGGAATTAATCCACCATCAACATTATATGATTGACCAGAGATATTTCTTGCTCCCTCAGATGATAAGAAAACAACCATTGCCGCAATATCCTTAGGATCATTTGGTCTTTTTAATGGAATATCTCTCACATAATGCTTCATGATATCTTCTTCTGATTTATCTTGTTCTAATGCTCTTTTTTTAACAATATTTGATAAAATATTTGTATGAGTAATGCCGGGACAGATTGCATTTACAGTTATATCGTATTTTCCTAATTCTTGAGCTGCAGTCTTAGTTAAGCTTATAACAGCACCTTTACTTGCAGCATAAATTGCATTTGAAACATCAACAAAACCCTTTCCACCAACTGAAGCCATATTTATAATCCTACCACCGGTTTTTTGTTTAATCATTTGATTTGCTGCAGTTTGCAAACAGAAAAACGTTCCTTTTGCATTCACATTATGTATCCAATCCCAGTCTTTTTCATCTAAATCCATAATACTTGAAGTTCTTGTTACACCGGCATTGTTAACCATAACATCCAAAGAACCAAATTGCTCTACTACTTTATTAACCATATCTTTAATATCTTCGACATTAGTTACATCAGTTTTTATTGCTAAACCAGAACCATTATGACTTGAGATAATTTCAACTGTTTTTTCTGCTTCTTCAAAATTTATATCAGCACAAATTACATTATAACCTTCTTTACTCATGGCAATAGCAATAGCTTGCCCTATACCATTTCCAGCTCCAGTAATACATACATTTTCAAAAATTTTGTTCATATTTATCTTAAGATATTTTTTAATAATATTTAGACAGCCTGATTAATCTCTAACATATTTGCATTGATGTCATATAGATAAATCTGATGAAAACCTGGCATCGCATACACCTTTGCATCTGAATATAAAATTTTTTCTTTATCTAATCTGTTTTTTAAAGCTGATAAGTCTTTTACTGTAAAGGCGGGATGTCCTCCAATTGAGGGATTATGCGCAAAATTGTTTCTCCACCCAAAACCATCATCTGGTTTAATGACATGCAATCCTCTATTATTATCTGATAAGGGTAAAATAGCTAACTCTGTTGGATCAATGCTAAAGTCACCTTTGTTAACTGGTGCAACCCACTTACCTTCAGTCATGCCAATTAAATTACAAAAGAAATTCATAGATTTTCTAACATCCAATGACTCTAAATTCATATGATGAATACCCCATTCTAAACCCATATCCCATCCGTTAATATTATCATTAAAACTATTAGGGTTTTCAATAAATTGAACAAGGTTTAGAGAAGGTTCTTGAACCAGTAGACTTTTAAAAGAGTTTTGGTTACCTGAATTATTAAAAATATAATGAATGTTTTCTCTGTCCAAATTACCTTTAATACTATTAATATTATCTACTAAAATAGAAATATAACTTCTTCTACTTTGAATATAATTTGAAACCACAAGGTCTGGTTTGGGTTTAAATAACCTCAGGCCAAAGCCTTGTTTTCCAAAAAAAACATTTTCTTCATTTTCAAATAAAGATTGGTATAAATTTCCTTCATTTTTTGGAGGACCTAAAATCATTTCATAAAATTCCTTTGATTTTTTTAAATCATTAACGGGAATAGAGACATTTAGGATTGTCCATTGCATTGAAAAAGCCCTCTAATTTTAATTTATATGTTATTATAAAGAATATAATTAATAAAAATCAAATGTTAGTTAACATATCAAATATTTACAATTTTTTTTAATCTAATAAGATTATTTATAATTTCTGGAGGTTAATTATCAAAATGGATATTAAAAAATTAACTAAAAATTTTGGTGTTAAAATAACTAATTTTGATTGTTCCCAAACAATAAACAACAATGATTTAGAAATTTTGAAAAAAACTATTCAAGAAAGCCATTTCATATGTTTTAAAAACCAAGACTTAAATGGCAACACTTTAGCAAAATTTACCAAAAACTTTGGTGATTTGGAAGCTTACCCAGAAAAGGATAAGACTAAGGGTAAGATAGAGATTTTTAATGTATCCAACGTTTCAGAAGATGGAAAACATCTTTCACCAAATGATCAAAGAGTTATATTACAAAAAAATAATTCAAGGTGGCATACTGATAGTTCATATAGATATCACCCAGCTTCTTTTTCTATTCTTTTTGGACA
>JADHQW010000119.1 GCA_016777705.1 Alphaproteobacteria bacterium
TATTGAGATGGGGACATGTGTTATTTGCAATCTTGTGGGTCGGAAATAGTTTTCTATTTAATTATTTAGATAATAAATTAAACAAAAATATTAGCTCAAAAGATGTAGACGGTGAAGGATATTTGATGCACTCAGGTTTTTTTTATAAATTATCTAGATTGAAAACTTCTCCAAACCAATCTTATTTAAATCAACTTGTAATCTTTAAGTGGCAAAGTTATTTAACATTTGTCACTGGAATATTATTATTAGTGGTAATATATTATTATAACTCTGGTGTATTGATGGTTGATAAAAGAGTTTTAGTTTTATCTCCATTATCTGCAATTTCATACTCTGTTTTATCGTTGATTTTGTCTTGGGTTATTTACGACTTTTTGTGCAAATCTAATATTATAAAAAATAATTTTTTATTTTTGACTATTATGTTGATCCTGTTGGGTCTTTTATCTTTTGGTCTAACAAAAATTTTTGGAGCAAAGTTTGCATTTCTAAGTGTTGGTTTGATTATAGGAACAAATATGTTTGCTAATGTTTTTACAGTGATAATTCCAAATCAAATGAATATCATAAATAGCGTTAAGAATAATAAAGAATTTGATATGAGCTTATCTTTGGCTGCAAAGCAAAGATCAATTCATAATAATTATTCAACATTTCTAGTTTTATTTATAATGTTATCAGGTCATTATAGTTTTCTGGTTTATCACAAATACAATTGGTTAATTTTATGCTTAATTGCAATTATTTCTGCTGTAGGAAGACATTATTTTAATTTGAGAGGTAGAAATATTAACAAACCAAGTATTTTATTTACTTCAATAATTGCTTTGATAATACTGGCTACAGTAATATTTTTATTCAAAAATTAAGTTAAAAAATGTCAGATAAATTAATTGTTAGTTGGGATGATTATAACAACACAGTTGAAAAATTAGCTATACAAATAGAGGAAAGCAATTACAAACCTACAATTTTAATTGGTATTATGAGAGGTGCCGCTCCTATGATCGATGTATTGAGTAGGATTTTTAAATTGAAATGTGCTTATCTTGCAGTCGAATCTTATAGTGGAAAAGGCGTAGAGGATGAACAGGGAGACATTGTATTTTCCAGAGAAATGAGCTCCATAGCTCCTAATATGGGAGGAAGAATTTTGTTGTGTGATGATTTATCAGATACAGGAATTACTTTTAATAAAAGTATTGCCTGGTTAAAAGAATATGAGCCCATTAAAGGCAAAATAGAAGATATTAAAACAGCAACACTTTGGAAGAAAAAAAAATCTACATTTAAACCTGATTTTTGTGCAGTTAAGTTGGATGCTGATCCATGGATTGTTCAGCCTTTTGAAATTTATGAAGAAATAAGAATTGAAGAAATAAAAAAAAAACATCAAAAATAAAAAGGGCGACTTAAAAGTCGCCCTTAATCTTTTCAATTTATTTTTTTATGCTACTAGGAAGCTTACTATACTCAAAGCAGCGATAACCCAAATTGCTGGACTAGTGCTATTAAATTTACCAGTACATATTTTAACAGCTGCATAAGCAACAAATGCTAATGCTATTCCGTTAGAAATAGAATATGTAAATGGCATTGCAATCATAGCAAGCACAGCAGGACCAGATTCCGCAATATCATCCCAATCAATATCAGTAATATTTCTTACAAATAAAGTGGCGATATATATTAGAGCTGCACCATCAATTTCTTTTGGTAATGATGTAGCTAGCGGACTAAAGAACAAACACACTAAGAATAATAGTCCTATAACTAATGATGTCATTCCTGTTCTTCCACCTGCTTTTACTCCTGCAGCACTTTCGACATAAGTTGTGACCGTCGAAGTACCTAGAGCAGCACCAACAACTGTAGAAGCACTGTCAGACAACATTGCTTTATTTATATCTTTTATTTTTCCATCAGGACCTATTTTACCTGATACGTTAGCAACACTAGTAAGTGTGCCAGCAGTATCAAAAAAGTCGATAAAAAATAAAGTAAAAATTACAGTTACCATTGATGCACTTAAAGCAGCTCCTAAATCAAATGTCATTAAGTGTGTCATTGGTGGAGGAGATGAAATAACCCCATTAAATTGTCCTAAACCAGTTATCCATGCAATTGCACTAAATACAACTATTCCAATAATAATATTTCCTTTGATTTTCATCTTTTCCATAACTATCATTGAAATAAATGCTCCAGCACCTAAAAGTAAAAGTGGATTAGAAAGATCACCAAGCTGAACAAGGGTCACAGGATTATCTGCGGTAAGCCCCATAATTTCAAAACCAATGATTGCTAAAAATAATCCTATTCCAGCACCGATACCTAGTTTTAAACTTTTTGGTATAGAGTTTATCAACCAAGCTCTTAAGGGTGTTAATGAAATTATTAAGAAGACTACACCAGCAACTAAAACAGCACCAAGTGCTTCAGCAGGGGTATATTCCATTCCTAAACAAACACCATAAGCGATAAAAGCATTTATCCCCATTCCTGGTGCAAGTCCTACGGGCCAAGTTTTAGCGTAGAATGCAGCTATAAAACAAGCTAGTGCTGCCGCAAGAGCTGTTGCTGTAAAAACACCACCAAAATCAAAACCACCGTCGGCAAGTATGACAGGGTTTAAGAACATGATGTAAGCCATTGTCAAAAAAGTTGACACTCCAGCGATTACCTCAGTCTTAAAATCTGTCTTATGTTTTTTATAGTTAAAGTAATTATCTAACATTAGACCTCCATTTTGATGCTACAGTAGATGATTCTATTTAAAAAATCCTTTCAGATTGCGTTCATTTATCTGTATTTGTTATTATTTTAATTAAATTTACAACTAACAGTTTAATTATTCGCACTCATTATATGATACATTGTAAAAATGAATTTTAGAAATTTTTTAATTATTTTTTCATTATTTTTCATTTTTTCTGGATGCCAAACAATAAAAGAAAAATCAGATTCAATCGTTGAAAAAGAAAATAAAAAATATGGACAGTTTGTTGGAAAAGAAATTAATGACTTAAAAATTGAACTAGGAAACCCTACCGAAGATTACATTAACGAAATAGGCAATAAAGTTTTTGTTTATAAAACAAAAAAATATGGAGTTCCTTGTGAGAGAAAATTTGAAATAAATAAAAACAATATTATTGAAAGTTTTACATCAAGTGGTTGCATTTAATTAAAGCCCAAATTGACCAAAAATAATCTAAAAGTGCCCATTTAATTTAACTTAGACTATTTTACATTTAAATTTATTTAACTTAATGTTTGTTTAATAAACGAAGGAGGATATATGGCGTCAAAAAGATCAAATACTAGATCGTCAGGTAATCCAAACCAAAAGCTTCCAATGAATAAAACTATACCATTGGGCATACAGCATGTTCTAGCAATGTTTGCTGGAAATATTACTGTACCCATTATTGTAGCTGGAGTTTTTGGGCAAACACCTGAACAAAAAATATTTTTAATTCAAATGGCACTATTTGTTGCTGGAGTAGCAACTGTGATACAGACTATTGGATATAAAGATATTGGATCTAGGCTACCAATCATTCAAGGGACAAGTTTTGCATTTATACCAATTATGCTGCCTTTCAAAGCAGCAGGGTTAGGTGCAGTTTTTACAGCAGCTTTTATTGGTGGTATTTTCCAATTTTTTATTGGAAAAGTTTTAAAACCTATAAGACATTTGTTTCCACCATTAGTAACAGGAATAGTTGTTTTAATGATTGGATTCAGCTTATTAAAAGTAGGATTTATGTATGCTGGAGGAGGAGGTTGGTTAATGAGCAACAAACCTGAATTATTTGCAAATGCAAATCATTTAACAATTGCCTTCACTGTTTTAATAGTTTCTTTATTTTTTAATATGAAGGGTAAGGGAATGTTGTCTTCAGCTTCAATTCTTATTGGTATAATAGCTGGCTACATAGTTGCAATGGCTTTAGGAATGGTCAATTATGGTAAAATCTCAGCGGCAGCATGGTTTGCTTTTCCAACACCACTCCAATACGGAATTGATTTTGTACCTGGTGCAATAATTTTAATGTTGTTTATGTCTATTGTGACAACAATTGAAACAATAGGAGATATAAGTGCAACAACAATGGGAGGTGCCAAGAGAGAAGCTACCGATAAAGAGTTGTCTGGTGGTATAATGGCAGATGGAGTAGGAACGGCTTTTGGAGCACTGTTTAATGCGATGCCTAACACTTCTTATTCACAAAATGCTGGACTAGTTGCCTTTACTGGAGTTGTTAGTAGACATGTAGGAACTGTAGCAGGAGTAATTTTAATACTCATGGGTTTATTTCCAAAACTTGGAGGTATTATAGCTGCAATGCCAGAGTCTGTAATAGGTGGAGCTGCAATTATAATGTTTGGTATGATTGCATCTGCAGGGATTAAGCTTGTTTCTAAATCAGAGATGAATCAAAGAAACATGTTAATTCTAGGACTTTCTTTATCTTTTGGTATTGGAATGTCTTTACTGCCTGATTTTGTAAAAAACATTCCAGATTTTGGTATTAGTTTGAAACTATTATTAACTACTGGATTAATACCTGCTGGATTATTAGCATTTGTTTTAAATGCATTAATGGCAAAAAAGTAGTGTTATTGATTTAAACTTGTGGGGAGAAATCCCCACAAGCAAGGTTTCACTTATCTAATTTCAATAAGTTTTTTCTTTTTATGTTCTGGAACAATTCTTTCACAAGATATTGTTAAAAGACCATCTTTAAGTTCAGCACCATTAACTTTAACATCATCAGCAATGGTAAATGATCTTGCAAATTGTCTTTGAGAAATGCCTTTATGAATAATTTCTCCATCAGCATTTTCATTCTCAGATTTATCAACTTGTCTTGTTCTAACAGTCAATAAGTTATCTTCAAACTCAACTTCGACATCCTTCTTATTAAAACCAGCTAAAGCAACTTCTATTGCGTAGTTATCTTTACCTGTTTTTCTAATGTTGTATGGTGGGTAGTTTGAGTGCATACTCATTGCACCATTTCCCAACATATTTTCAAATTGGTCAAACATATCGTCAAAACCTATTGAAAATGGTCTTAGTGAGTTAAATATAGATAGATCCTTACTTGTCATATATCCTCCTTTGTTAAGCAAGTTTATTTTTTTGTTAGCCCCATTAGGCGACTAACAAGTAATATTTAGGAATTGGTTTTATATTTTCAAGCCCAGAAAATTAATTTTTTTTGGCAATCTTTAATGCAAAAGCATAATCTAAGGCTATTTCTTCAATTGCTCCGTCTCGACCTGATTTACCACCGTGTCCAGCATTCATTTCAGTTTTAAGAAGCAACAAGTTATTATCTGTTTTAAGGTCTCTAAGTTTTGCTGTAAATTTTGCTGGTTCGTCAAACAACACTCTATTGTCACTTAAGCTTGTGGTAATTAAAATATGAGGATAGTCCATTTTTTTAATATTGTTATATGGAGCATAAGAAAATATGTAATCGAAATGTTCTTTATTATCTTTAGCATTTCCAAATTCATCAAACTCCCCAACAGTTAATGGCAAAGAATGATCAAGATTTGTAGTTAGTGAGTCCACAAATGGAACTGCCATTATAACTCCTAAGAATAATTTTGGTTCTTTATTTATTACTACTCCCATTAACAAACCACCAGCCGATCCTCCCATGCCAATTATTTTTCCATTTGAGGAATATTTTTTTTCGATTAAATATTTTGCTGCAAAAATATAATCTTCAAAAGTATTTTTTTTATTTGTAAGTTTTCCCTCTTTCCACCACTTCATGCCTTTTTCCATGCCACCTCTTATATGTGCTGTTGCCCAAATTATATCTCTATCAATAAGGCTTAATTTGGTTGATGAAAAACCTGGACTCATTGAACTTCCGTATGAACCATAACCATATAATAACAAGTTAGCTGAACCATCAATTTTAGTTTTTTTGTGTCTTGTTATTGTGAGTGGAACCATTCTGCCATCGTGAGATTTATACTCAATTCTTTCTACAATATAATTCTCAGGGTTGTGTCCTGATGGAATTTCCTGTTCTTTTATTAATTTTTTAGATTTATCTAAAAGATTATATGAATAAACTCTCGAGGGCGTTTTGGGAGAAGAGTATCCAATATAAATTTCATTAGTATTTCTATCCTTTTGTTTCAAAGAAATATTTGGCACATATACACTTTCATTAGAAAAAATTAATTCTTCTTCTATGTTTGTAGAAATATTTCTCAAAAATAATTTATCTAGTGCATTTGAAGTTTCTGAACGAATTATCCAATCATTTAAAAATACACAACCACCAACCAGAACTTCATTTTTTGCAGAAACAAAAGATCTCCATTTTTGTTTTTCTAAATTTTCTGTAATATCAATCTTAAAATCTTCGGCATTTTTATTTGTATGATTATAAAATTTACCTTTCCAGGAATTAACTGAATATAAAATTCCTCTCTCTCTTTTTATTATAAGTTTTGGTTTTGGTAATTTTTCATCTGCAGCAAAATAATATTGTTCTGAGGTATTGTGATCTGAAGTTGAAATAAAATAATATTTTTCATCTGAGCTCAAACCGATGCTAACAGTAAAAGCTTCACTTTTTTCCTCAAAAATCAATTCATCATTATCATCATAATTGCCGATTTTATGTCTATAAA
>JADHQW010000120.1 GCA_016777705.1 Alphaproteobacteria bacterium
TTTTGCAGATTTTGATTTTGATATGCATATCTTGAAAAAATAGTTGCCTGAGTTTGAGGTTGGCCCTCTCCTCCCATTGTTCCATAAGATAAAACTCGGCCATCATCAAAATGAGCTAAAGCGGGTTGAATGGTATGAAACGGCTTTCTACCAGGCATAAGTTTGTTAAAATGATTTTTATCCAAAGAAAAACTAACGCCTCTATTTTGCATGGTAATTCCAGTCTTAGGTAAAATCAAACCAGAACCAAACTCCCAATAAATACTTTGAATGAAACTAACTGAATTACCATAATTATCAGAAGCCCCTAACCAAACAGTGTCACCTCCAACTGCAGCGTCAGGCCAAGGCATAGCTATATTAGGATCAACATTTTTAGAAAGGTCTTTTATAAAATCATTTATAAGAAAATCATTTACATCTTTTTCCATATATTTAGGATCACAAATATACTTATCTCGTATTTTAAAAACAACTTTTGTTGCTTCTACAATATTGTGGATAAAAGAAACATCATTATTATAAATATTGTTTAAATTATCAAGGACACCTAATATCATTATAGAGGCAATTCCTTGAGTTGGAGGTGGTAAGTTAAATAATTTAGCTCCTTTGACTTTTAGTTCTAAAGGTTTAACAAAATTCGACTTATAATTAATAAAATCAGATTCAGTCAATGGTGATCCTAAAATTTTTAGATCTGATATAATATCTTTTGAGATTTCTCCAGAATAAAAATCATCTAATCCATTTTTTATTAAATTTGAAAATGTTTTTGACATTGCAGGGAATAATATTTTATCGCCTAATTCAGGGATTTTTCCATTTTTGAGATATACATCTTTAAATCCAGGAATATCAATAAGCTGTTTTAATTTTGAATTTAAATTGTTTTTTAAAGTGTTAGTTACAGCAACTCCCTCATTAGCAGTTTGCTCCGCATCATATAGCAATCTACTGATAGGTAATTTACCACCAAGATTGTTTGCACTAAAGTCATATGCTGCTCTCCAACCAGCGACAGCACCAGGAACAGTTAACGCAGCCAATGGACCCCTTGAAGGTATAGATTTATACCCTTGGTTTATGTAAAATTCTCTACTTGCTTTTTCAGCTACCCCACCACATGAATCTATTGCCGTCACATTATTGTATTTATCTGAAATTAACCAAAAATTATCTCCACCCATTGAATTCATGTGAGGATAAACAACCGATATCATTGCTGCAGAAGCAATCATAGCTTCAATAGCGTTACCACCTTCTTTTAGAATATCAGACCCCGTCTTGGCCGCTAAATGATGAGGAGCAACAACCATATTTTTGAAGGACATTATTGATGACTGCATATTACAACCCCTTATCAATTTAAAAATATAAAGAAAGATCTCTATGAAAAGTTTGGCAATATAAAATTTCTTTTGCTTGTTCAGCTGGAATTTGAGGTTGCTTTCTTAATCCAATATTACCTCTAATTAATTTTTCTAATGAACCTAGTAAAGGTAATAAAGAAACTTTACCTTTCTCACGCCATTCTTTTTCAGAAATATAAATAACATTAATTTTTGATAAGTATTTTTTAATTTTTACTGATTTTGGTGACTTTCTTTTTAATTCTTTTTTTAACTTAGAAAGTTGGTTCTTAAGGTTATAAGTTCCAGCAATTTTTTTAAGTGAACTTTCTAAGTTTAAAATCAAATTAATTGATATGTCTTTATTAGAGTCTATACTGATAAGTGAAACTTTTTGGAAGTCTGCTTCAAGTTCATTCAGTTTTTCACTGTCATTAATTGAAAAAAGAATTTTTTGTAAATCAGCATAACCTTTATCAGCTAATCTTCTATATTTCATTTTCGTAATTGTTTCTTTTTTAAGAACTGTATTAAATTTATCGTATGTTGCTTTCCAATTTTCAGGTTTTTGTTTATTAAGATTTAAAATCATACTTTCTTCATTTTGAATTTCTTCTTTAACTTCTATAAATTCTTTGTTTTCTGTAACTTTATCTAAAGTTTGAAGTAAAGATTTTAAATTTTTGATTTTCTCTTTGGATTTATTAATTCTAAGTTCTATAAATCTGACATCGTTTCTTATTGGACTGTAATCAATTGCCAACAAGTCTAATTCATCATTTATTTTATATATATTAGGCATAATAAACATTGCTTCATTTATATTTTTAATACTTTTTAAAAGAATATTACTATTTTTTTTATTCATAAAAGAAATGTCTGTTTTATTAATTTTATCAGAAAAAGAAATTATATCTGGAGAGATTATCTTTAATTTTTCATGTACATAATCCTGCATACACGATTGTAACTTTGGATTCATAGGTGGTGGAGCGGAATTACCCAATAAAGAAAGTCTTGTTGGTAAATAATTAACTATAGTTTCTGCATAACCCACAATTATCATAGCAAATATTTGCAAAGAGATAAACGGAATAACACCCTTATACATACTTAACGTTGTAACAATTTTAGATGCTACTCCCCTTAAATAAAAGAGAGCAAACCCAAAGGGAGGTGTTAAGAAAGAAGTCTGAATGTTTAATCCAATCATTACACCAAGCCATACAGCAGTAATATTTGCTCCTGGATCCATTAATAAAATAGGAGCGACTATAGGGACAACAACAACAGCAATCTCAATAAAATCAAGAAAAAAACCTAAGACAAATATAACAATCATTACTATTATAAATTGGCTCCAAAATCCACCAGGCATTCCAACCAAGAAATCCTTAACAACTTCTTCACCACCAAAACCACGAAAAGCTGCTGTTAGCATTGCAGCACCTAACAAAATAATAAAAACCAATGAAGTTGTTTTAGCTGTCTCAAGCATAACCCCGTTAAGGGTGTCATCAATTTTAAATGCTCTCCAAGCACTCCATCCAATAGCTAGTAGTAAACCAATTGTTCCAATAACAGCTAAAATAACCCCTATTACGTCATCATTAGTTTGAACTGACCTTATATTAACTGTGTAAATAGAGGTAACAACACCAATAAATATTATTGATAAGATAGCTATTATAGATGGATAAAAGCACCCTTTTTTACCAGAAGTCAGTCTGTACCCGGCCATAATAAGAGCTCCCACAGCACCAATTGCACCTGCCTGATTAACAGTTGCAATCCCCCCAATTATTGACCCTAAAACTATAAATATTAATGTTAAAGGAGGGATTAATGACAAGAGAACTTTAACTATAAAACTTCTATCTCTCTTACCTTCTAATGGAACCGCTGGGGCTAAATCTGGTTTTAAATAAGCAGCAATCAATATATAAAGCATATAGAGTAAAACTAAAACTAAACCAGGCAACAAAGCTCCCATAAACATATCGCCTGCACTTGTAGAATTAACTCCAAACTCAGATGGCATTGATAGGTTTCCAGTTACTTCTTTATACATTTTTTTTCTTGCCATATCGGCAATATCAACAGCACTTGATAATTGATCTGCTAAAATAATTAATACTATAGACGGAGGTATTATTTGCCCAAGAGTTCCAGAGGCAGCAATTGTACCAGTAGCTAGACCATGGGAATATTTATTTTTTAACATGGCGGGCAGAGATATTAAACCCATTGCTACAACTGTTGCACCAACAATCCCAGTAGTAGCCGCTAGTAAAGCTCCAACAAAAACAACAGAAATACCAAGACCGCCTCTAACTGCTCCAAACAATTGGGCCATAGTTATTAATAAATCTTCAGCTATTCTAGACCTTTGAAGCATTATCCCCATAAATATAAATAATGGAATTGCTATTAGAGTATCTCTTTCAACTTCCCAGTAAATACCTCTAAAATTAGTAATACCAGCAGTAAGCCAGTTGATTGGACCACCTTGAACAAAGAAAGCAGAAGTATCTTGTTCAAATATTAAACCAAAAATCCCAGCAAGAGTAATTGTTATGATTGCTGACCCTGGCAAAGCAAAGGCAACTGGATAACCAGAGCCAAGAGCAAAAGCCATAATTCCAACTAAAATTAATAAAAATAAATATTCCATGTTAACCTAAATTAATGAGATAAATTTTCTTGCAATTCTCTTTTACCTTTTTCATTTTTAATATCTGCAAAACTTTCAAACAAATAACTTGTAAATGAAATCATCATAGATATAGCAAAAACAGCAAGAAAACTTGCAAGCCAATATTTAGTATACATTCCAAATCCTGATTGAGCAGACTCGAACGTTAAAATCGGGTTTACAATAACATTAGTTTTTTCCCACATGCCTAAGAGTAAAATTGACCAACACAGGGTCATACCAAGTAAAACACTTCCAAAGGAATTTACAATTCCTTTGGTTTTAGTATTAAACCTAGAATACAACACATCCACTCTAACATGTCCGTCTTCAAATAACGTGTAAGCGCTTGCAAATAAAAATAAAGCTGCATACCAAAAACGAACGATATCACCTTGAAAAGCCTGTTCATATGAAAAGACAAAACGAGTTATAACTATCAATAATTCTGCAATAACTACTAAGAAAGCCAACCAAGTAAATGCTATATTTTTTACATAATAACCTATAAAAAACCCAACGAAAACAAGTGGAATATGAACGTATGGCCCTCTAAATCTTGATCTTCCAAGTTGAGTTGACAAATCTTTCCCAACAACACTTTCTAATAAATCCTCTACTCTTAGAAAAGAAATAATGACATCAGTCAAGCCAACTAAAACAACTGCCCAGAAGCAACTTCTTATAAAATAGTTTACTAAATTATTCAAAACTAAACTATCTTTCCTTAAGGATTGATCTTTATACCTAAATGAAAAATAAATTACTCCAAAAATTGCTATACAATAAATAGAAATCTCAAAAAATATCTTAATAAACTGAATGGAATTTAAAGATTTATTATTATTATTAAAAAGTAGTGAGATCTCTGGCCAAGCCATTCCTAGGGTTAAGAATGTATTGATAACGAAAGCAAACATCAATGTTACCATCAACCATCCAAAAGATCTCACTAAAAAATACATATTATAATAACTTTTGACTAAATTCTTTTAATTGAAAAATCAGACACCTAAAAAGATGTCTGATAAATATTAATTTATTAACTTAAGCTTCTATACCCAAAGCTCTATTTCTTTGCTCATAATATGGTCCTTCTGAAAGGTTTTTCCACCTACCAACATCATCACGAGCCTTTGCAAAACTAGTATAGATTTCATTCGCTAAATCACTGTGGGCTTGAACTTCTTCAAATACAGCTTTAGCACCAATAGCCCAAGTATCATATAATTCATCACTGAATTTTCTTACTTTAACACCATGCTCTTCTATCATTTTTGTTAAGTAAGTACCATTTTTAGCATTATATTCAGCAGCATTATAATCATTATGTTCATGAGAACACGCTATTATAACTTGTTTATGAGTTTCAGATAAATCACTCCAAAACTTAGCGTTAAAACCAAAAGAGTTAAAACCACCTGGCTCGTGCATACCTGGATAATAATAATATTCAGCAGCTTCATAAAACTTCATAGCATAATCATTCCATGGACCAACCCATTCACATGCATCAATAGCACCTGACATAAGGTTTTCATATATTTGACCACCTGGAAGAGAAACTGGAGAAACACCAACTTTCGCCATGACGTCACCACCTAAACCTGGTATACGCATTTTAAGACCTTTTAAATCTTCTGCAGTGTTTATTTCCTTTTTAAACCAACCTCCCATTTGAACGCCAGTATTACCTGCAGGAAGACATTTTAGACCAAAACTACCAGCCAGCTTGTCCCATAATTGTTGTCCACCCATATGATGTATCCAAGCTGCATTTTCTGTATATGTTAAACCGTAAGGTACAGAAGTAAAAAAAGCCCAGCCAGGATGCTTTCCTTTCCAGTAATAGTCAGCTGCATGATATGCTTGTGAATTACCTGATGCAACTTCGTCAAAAGAATCAAAGGCACCTACTTTTTCTCCTGCTGCAAAATACTTAGTGACAATTTCACCGCCAGAAACTTCTTGAACTCTTTCTGCCAATCTTTGTGCACCAGTTCCTAGACCAGGAAAGTCTCTTCCCCAAGTAGCAACAATATTTAACTCAACTTTCTTTGAAGCTAAGGCTGGTGTAGATAAAGTTGACGCAGCAACAACACCTGCTCCAGCAGCAACACCTGCTTTTGTAATAAAATCTCTACGTTTCATTATAATCTCCTAATTTTTAAATTTTATTATTTGATAATTATAATTATGTTAGCTTATTATTTGTTAAATTTAAAATTAATTTTAATTAAACTGTAAAACAAGAGATAATATTTCTGAAAAGTATTACCAAAATCTAATTAATGACTAAATTTTATACATTCGTTAACAGAAAAAGGTAGTTAACCGGAAACTAATCTATGGTTTAAGGAAACAATAATTAAAAATAGGAGGTTTAGGAAAACCATTTGGAACCATTTTACCAGCTCCACCTCTTCTACCCTGCCAAGTCATTAATTCTTTTTCAGTTCTTTGACGACCACCATTCATTTTCCAACTAATGCCATCTTCAAAATTGAAAGTAATAATATCTGATAAAGTACCGTCTTTATATCTTTGAAGAATAACTCCCTTCCCTTTATTTAGTTCTGGTATTTCTTTAATAGAATAAA
>JADHQW010000121.1 GCA_016777705.1 Alphaproteobacteria bacterium
TGCGATTTTTATAGAATTGACAGTTTTAACGAAGTTGAAGAAATTGGTGTTTTTGAAGATCTAAAAAAAAAATTATTTTTCTAGAATGGCCAAAATTTACAAAAGAAATTTCACAATTTGACCCGTTAAATATTTCTATCGATATGGTTAATAGCGAAGATAAAAAATTATCTAATTTTAGAAAAATTTCTTTGCATGGCTCTCAAAAATGGTATTCTCGTTTTAATAGATTATGACATTAATTAAGTGAGCAACAAGTCCCATGAATTTTGTTTTTTATGATCTGGAAACAACAGGTAGGAATGCTACCTGGGACCAGATACTTCAAATTGGAGCTATTTTAGTTGATAGTAATTTTCAAGAAATCGATAGATTTGAAGAAAGGTGTCGATTAAGGCAAGGTTTAATTCCAGAACCAGGAGCTTTGATTGTTAATAAGACTTCTGTAGAAATGTTAAATAATGTTAATTTATCCCATTATCAGTTAATAAAAAAAGTTTATGATATTTTTAATAAATGGTCGCCAGCTATATTTATTGGTTACAATACTATTAGTTTTGATGAAGAGTTTTTAAGAAAAACTTTTTTTAAACTATTACTAGAGCCTTATACAACGCAATTTAATGGTAATAGGAGGGCTGATGTTTTAGGAATGACCAGAACATCTAAATATTACTATCCTGAATGTATAAACGTTGGTTTGAATGAGAAAGGAAACCAAGTGTTTAAATTAGATGTGTTAACTCAGTTAAACGATATCAAACATAATGCTCATGATGCAATGGGTGATGTCGAGGCTACTATTGAAATTGCACAAATTCTAAAAAATAAAGCCCAAAATGTTTGGCAATCAGGGTTAAGTAATAGTAATAAAATTGAGGTAGATAATTTTCTTCTCAAAAATGATGTAATTTGCATGGACGAATATTTTTTTGGTAAATTCAATTCTTATGCTGTGACATATGTATGCAAAAATAAATTTAATTATCCACAATGTTTTGATTTAATTCATGACCCAATTGACTATTTTGAAATGTCAATTAAGGATTTAAAAACTAACATGAAGCTTAAACCGAAATTAATCAAAGAAATCAAAAATAATAAGAATCCATTATTAATGGATGAAAGTTATATTGAAAAAATACCTTCCTATAAGTCATTAGGCCTAAATGTTCTTAAAGAACGAGCTGAATTAATAAAAAACAATATTGATTTTAAAAATAAAATTCAAACGATACTGTTTGAAGAAAATGAAGAAAAACAAATGTTTAAATCACAAGTAGATATTGACCCTGAGGATAGCTTATATATTGGAGGCTTCCCTGATAATAGTGATAAATCTAAAATGTTACAGTTTCATAAAGCAGATTGGGAAGAAAAGTTTTTTATTTCAAACCAATTTAAAGATCCACGATACCAATATTTTGCTCATAGATTAATTTATGAAGAAGCCCCACAAATGCTTCCTCAACTTGATTACGAAAAAATTCATAAAATTATTGCAAAACAAATATTAAGTACAGATAATGAAAGATGGAATACAGTTCCAAAATCATACCATCAACTAGACACTCTAAGAGACCAATATGAAAATGAGAAGGATGACGAAAAAATTGAATTTTTAGGAGAATTAGATAATTTTCTTCAAAATCTTGAAAATAAATATCAAAAAACACAATAATTATTAAATTAGGAGACTTATAAATGGCGACTAACAAGACAAATGATCAAAATTTTAAAACAGATGTTTTAGATGCAAAGCAGCCTGTTTTAGTTGATTTCTGGGCAGAATGGTGTGGTCCATGTAAGGCAATTGCCCCTTCTCTTGAAGAGTTATCTGAAGAAATGGCTAGTAAGCTTAAAATTGTTAAAATTAATGTTGATGAAAACCCTTCAATTTCACAAACCTATAGTATTAGAAGCATTCCGGCTTTAATGATATTCAAAGATGGTGAAAAAATTTCAGAAAAAATGGGAGCTCTTCCTAAGTCAGCACTTCAATCGTGGGTTAATGAAACTATTTAAATAGTAATACATTAGTTAATGACTGTTTCATTATACTTTAATACATGTCCTGTTAGATACAAAGAACCAGTTATGAGTAATGGTAAATTTTTATCAGCTCTTTGTAGTGCATTTTCTAAGCTTTCACATCCAAAAATGTTTAATTGAATGTTTTTTAATTTTTGAGTTAATTCTTCTGAACTATAGGCTGATTCAACTCCAGGAATTGAGATAACGAATACCTTATTTATATGTTCTTTAAAAGTATTTACAAATTCAATAGGATTTCTATTATTTAACATTCCAATAATTAAATCACAGTTATTGATTGAATTGTTGTTTAGGAAATTTTCTAAAACAACGGCTCCATCTTCATTATGAGAGCCGTCCAAAATAGTAATATTATTTCTAAATTTAGTAATTTGTCCCTTTTCTATATATTCAATTCTTCCATGCCATTTTGTTCTTTTTAACCCTTTAATAACATTTGACTTAGATATATTGGGTATTATTGTTTTTGCTGCTGTGTACGCTGTAGAAGCATTTTCATATTGATGTTTCCCTCTTAAACCAAGTGGAGTTGATGAAGGTATGTTTTTTAATTCTATTAAGTTTGCTTTCATTTTTTGAACACGTGCTAAAAGTGTTTTATAAGCCTTTTGGTTATTTTGTTTAGCAATAATAACGGGAAGACTTTCTCTAAGTATTCCTGCTTTTTCTTTGGCTATATTTTCTATTGTTTTACCAAGATATTCAGTATGATCGAATCCTATTTTAGTTATTATACAAAGTTTTTTTTTATCAATTATGTTAGTGGCATCCAATCTCCCACCTAATCCAGTCTCTATTATGTTTATATCACTAGGTTTTCTATGAAATGCAATTAAAGCTGCAGCAGTAGTAATTTCAAAAAAAGTAATTGGCTTATCTTTATTGTTAGATTCAATTTCTTCTAAAATATCAATTAACATTTCTTCAGAAATTTTTTTTTTCTTTATACGAATACGTTCATTAAAGTTAATTAAATGTGGTGAAGTATAGATATTAACAGAATAGTTGTGAGCTTCGAATATTTCTTTAAGAAAAGATGCAGTTGAGCCTTTACCATTTGTTCCGGCAATATGGATGACATTGC
This sequence comes from Alphaproteobacteria bacterium, assembly GCA_016777705.1. GTDB lineage: Bacteria > Pseudomonadota > Alphaproteobacteria > Puniceispirillales > Marisalimonadaceae > Marisalimonas. The sequence goes on from JADHQW010000121.1 coordinate 3,140, forward strand.
TTAATTGATTATGAGGGTTCCCAAATTTCTTCATTAATAAATTTAATCTAGTAAGATCAAAATCTATTAGTTTAGGGTGAAGTGAAAACATTCTATTAAGAGTGTTTGTTAATTTTGTTTCATAAACCATATGGTTAAATATATTTAAAAAAAAGATTTATTTTTTATAAAAAGTTAATGTTTTTAATAAATTTGATATTGTTTGTTTTTGTTCAGATCTAGGAATAACTAAATCAACCATGCCATGTGATTTTAAGTATTCCGCAGTTTGAAAATTCTCTGGTAGTTTTTCTTTGACAGTTTCTTCAATTACTCTTCTGCCGGCAAAACCTATAATCGCTCCAGGTTCAGCTATATGTATATCACCTAACATTGCAAAGCTAGCTGTAACCCCACCAGTCGTTGGATTAGCAAGTAAAACAATGTATGGTAATTTAGCTTTTTTAAGTCTATTGATAGCAATTGTAGTTCTTGGCATCTGCATAAGTGAAAAAATACCTTCTTGCATACGTGCTCCACCTGAAGATGGCACAACCATTAGGGAACATTTTCTTTTTATGGCTTCTTCGGCTGCTAAAATTAATCCATTACCTACTTGTCTTCCCATAGAACCAGCCATAAATGAAAAATCAAAGCAGGCTATAACTAAAGGAATATTATGGATAGAACCAAAACTCACTAATAATGCATCATCTAGTTTTGTTTTATTTTGAGTTTCTTGTAATCTGTCACTATACTTTTTTTTATCTTTAAATTTCAAAGGGTCGGTATTTAGTTTTGGTATGGATATGTTTTCAATACTATCTTTATCAAATATGAATTCTATTCTCTTCTTAGCTGAAAGGTGATCGTGGTATCCGCACGTTTTACAAACATTGTTACTTTCATGAAATTCTTTATGAAAGATCATTTGTAAACATGATTTACATTTTACCCATAAAATTTCTTCAGGCTCGTCTCTTTTAACAAAGGCCTTAAATCTAGGTAATACTGTTTCTTTAATCCAATTCAATATTTTACCTTTCTTTCTTTAATTAAGTATTTAAAAATTAAGGTTTAATTATGTTTAATTTTATTTGATATTTTAGATACAAATTCGATACAAGACTTAATAGTGAACTCTTTATTTTTACTTTTCTCAGATGATGATTTGATTAAATCAACTACTGCTGAACCAACAACTATCCCGTCAGAAATTGATGCCATTGAATAGGCTTGTTCTGGTGAACGAATTCCAAAGCCTATGACAGTAGGAAGATCCGTAATAGATTTTATTTTTTTTAAGTTCATGGATACATCGTTAACATTTGGAGCCTGAGTACCAGTGATTCCAGTGATTGAAACATAATATACGAAACCTGTAGCATTTTTTAAAATTTGAACTAGTCTGTTTTTCGTAGTAGTAGGTGTAATCAATCTAATAAAACTTAGACCTTGTTTTTCTGAATAATTATATAATTCATCATCTTCCTCAGGAGGTAAATCTACAATTATTATACCATCTACACCATAATCAATAGATTTAGTTACAAAATTTTCTTTACCATATTTATATATAGGGTTGTAATAACCCATTAATATAATCGGAGTATGATAATTTTTTTCTCTAAATCTTTTTACAAGATTTAAACATTTTTCAATGTTCATTCCAGATTTAAGAGCTCTTTGGCTCGATAACTGAATAGCGGGGCCATCCGCCATAGGATCCGAGAAAGGCATACCTATCTCAATGAAATCTACTCGATTATTTGGTAATTGTTCAATTATGTTTATTGACGTTTCAAAATCAGGATCTCCTGCTGTTAAAAAAATACCTAGAGCTTTTTTATTGTTTTGTTTTAAATTTTTAAATGTGTTTTGAATTCTATTCATTTGTCGATTTCACCCTTAAGGTTCCATAATCAAAGGTAAAACAGAGGATAAATCTTTATCGCCTCTTCCGCACATATTCATTATTATTATTTCACCTTTTCTTTTTGCAGCTAATTTTCCAGTAATATGAAGAGCATGCGCAGGTTCAAGTGCAGGAATTATTCCTTCTAATCTGCTACATAGTTTAAAAGCCGCTAGGCTTTCTTCATCAGTTGTAGATAAATACTTGATCCTACCAATGTCATGTAACCAAGAATGTTCAGGTCCTATGCCTGGATAATCTAATCCAGCAGATATTGAATGTGCATCATTAATTTGTCCATCGTTATCTTGTAATAAATATGTTCTATTACCATGGAGTATTCCAGGAGTTCCTGCAGAAAGAGATGCTGCATGTTTGTTTGTTTTTAAGCCTTTTCCAGCAGCTTCAATTCCAAAAATTTCAACCTCTTTGTCATCAAGGAAAGGATGGAACAATCCCAGAGCATTAGATCCTCCGCCAATACATGCTACGAGAGCATTGGGCAAACAGTTCTCTTTTTCTAAAATTTGTTTTTTTGCTTCTTCTCCAATTATAGATTGAAAATCTCGAACCATTTTAGGGTAAGGATGTGGGCCAGCAGCAGTTCCTATAATATAGAAATGAGTATTTGCGTTTGATACCCAAAACCTAAGGGCATCGTTCATAGCATCTTTTAAAGTACCAGTTCCTGAAGTAACAGGATTAATTTTCGCTCCTAAAAGTTGCATTCTTTGTACGTTAGGTTTTTGCCTTTCTATATCTATTGCTCCCATAAAAACTTCACATTCAAAACCAAATAAGGCACAAGCAGTGGCAGTTGCTACTCCATGTTGGCCAGCTCCAGTTTCTGCAATTATTTTGTTTTTACCCATTCTTTTAGCCAATAAAATTTGTCCAATAACATTGTTTATTTTATGCGCTCCGGTATGGTTTAGTTCATCTCGTTTTAAATAAATTTTAGCACCACCAAAAAATTCTGTTAGTCTTTCCGCAAAATATAGAGGACTCGGTCTACCAATATAATCTCTTCTATACATATCCAATTCATCTAAAAATAACTGATCTTTAAGAGCTTCCTCGTATGATTTTTCAACGTTTAATATCAGCGGCATGAGTGTTTCAGCTACAAACCTACCACCGTGGATACCAAATCTTCCATTAGAATCAGGGCCTGTTCTCAAACTATTTAAATTAATATTTGTCATATTTCGTCCATTAAATATTTCTACATTTTGTTATAAAATTTTTAATCATTTCTGGATCTTTTATCCCTTTACTTATTTCAACTCCAGAAGAAATATCTATTGCAGGTGGATTACTAATTTTAACTGCTTTTTCTATATTATTTATATTAAGGCCACCTGCAAGCATCCATTTTTTTGATGGCTCACAGTTTTTTATAATATTCCAGTTAAATATTTCACCATTACCTCCTGGTAAAATAGATGAGGGTGAGTCTAAAAGGAGAATATCACATAAATTTTCATAATCTTGATTTGCTTTTATTAAATCCAATTTATTTTTAATTCCTATACCTTTGATTATGGGGATTTCAAATTTTACTTTGATTTCTTTACACCTTAAAGGAGTTTCATTTCCATGAAGTTG
>JADHQW010000122.1 GCA_016777705.1 Alphaproteobacteria bacterium
ATTGAGTGGGAATAAGTTTAGTCCTGTAAGTTATTAATTTAATAAAGATTGAATATAAAATGAGATTTTGGAATTATAAATCAGAGCAGTTTTATGATCTATATGTAAAAATATATGATAGTAATTTTCCTTTGGACAAGAAAAAAGTTATTCTCAAAGCACTTTTTTCTGGTGAATATTGTTTACAAAGAATAACTAGCATTTCTAAATTATGTTATGAAGAATATAAAAAAAATAATTTTAAAAAAGTAACTAAGTTCAAACGAGCCAACAAAAAATTTCTTAGGCACCAATTTATTAGCTTCACTGTAACACTTACAGAACTACTTGAAAAAAAAGTTCCTATAAAAGATTTTTGGAAGATGATTGATGAAAATGAAAAAACACACCTTATAACAAGGGGTGAAAAAGATAAAGGAGAGTATTCTTATATTAACATCCCTATTGAAGGTGGTTATTTTTTAAATAAAACTGTTGGTTTTGAGTACAGTAAAAAAGAAGAATTATACTTAAAATATATAAGTAATCAAAGAATAAGATGGAAAAAAATGAAGCTAGAAACTACAAAAAAAGATCCTGAAACAGACTAATAAAGCTAATTTATTTACTTATTTATTAGCTCTTATAAAAAACAACTCATATCTTTACCATAACAAAGTTTAGTCTTTATTTTACAATTTATATTTAAACCCTCAGAGATCTAAACAGATTGTCTATTCCTTGTTTTTATAAAATTATTAATTAATTTTGTATTAAATTTGTTATATTCATAATTGCCATTTTAAAAACCATTTGTTAAAAAATATAAACCAATAAATATATTGATTGGAAGTTTATATTTTGAAACTAGAAGGTACAGATTTTCAAATTAAAGTTTGGAAAGAAATTAATAAAATACCTAAGGGTTGTGTAAAAACTTATAAAGAAATAGCTCAATTAATCGGGAAGCCTAAATCATCTAGGGCTGTAGCGAATGCTTGCGGTAAAAATCCTTATGTTCCATTAATCCCATGCCATAGAGTAATACGTTCTGATGGTTATTTAGGGGGATATAGTGGTGATGGAGGTATTGAACAGAAAAAAAAACTACTAATAAACGAAGGATTTTTTCACTTTAAGATAGATAAGGTTAAAACGAAGTCTGATTAAGACGTATATGATAATATAATGTTAATTGGCGACAAAAAATGAATGAAAGCACAGATTTAAGAAATAGAATTCTACAGATGAGGGAAGCTAACAATCTCAATCTTGTATCTGATAAATCAGAGCATGTAGATAAAAAGGTTATTCCTAAAGAAGAGACTGCCCCTGAAGATAATGTAATTGAACATAAAGAAAATTTTAAATCTACTGTTACAAACGAAATATCATCCCAAGAGACAGACTTTAAAAATATGTCTTTGTTAAATAATAAAAAATCTTCAGGTAATGAAACATTGTCTAATAACTCAAATAAAGAAAATAATGTCAATTTCACAGATTCAAATGAAGTACAATTCAGAATTTTAGCAACTAAATTTAATGAAGCTGTAGAAGTAATACTTGAACTGTCAGATAAGGTAAGTAAATTAGAACAGACAGTTTATAAAACGCACAGTCAGAGTAAGAAGGAAAATAGTTATTTTAATTTTATAAACATGAAAATGATATTCATTGTAATGTTAATCTCATTTTTAACTTTAGGAATGCTTTATTTTCCTATTGATCTTAGCAAGTTCAAGTTAATACTTAATGAAATTATTTCAAGTATTTAGCATTTAAAATTATTCTAAGTCTATGTCAAGAATTGTCATGTTAAAATGGTAACATGTATCACCATCCTCTTTATCTTCAAAAACAACACCTAAAAACTCACCATTATTAGTAACATCTGCAGAATCTAATTTATTTTCTCTGCCTTCTACTTTTATGCTTTTTGAGCCAAGTGCTTTTCTCATTTGATTTTGAATTTTACTAATTACTACTCTATCCATCTTTATTCCTTAATTTGAGTGATATTTAGCTTATTAACACAATAGACAATATATTTCTATATTATGATCCATATTTTTTTATAGATAATTTTTTTTCAAATTTAGATAATATAGTTAATAATTCAGAACTTTTAATAATAATTTGTACTTCACTTTTTATATAAAACTCTGGTTTATTTCTGAAGCCTTTTTCGCTTTTTTTAATAATTTGATATAGAGGTTTGTCATGAGTGTGTCTATAAACTGAGAAAATAGCAGTGTTGATCTTATTATCTAATGCATAATCACGCCATGATCCTTTAGATACCTGTTTGCTATATAGATTTAAAATAGCTGTTAATTCGAATTTTGAAAAAAATATAAAATTTTTATCTAATTTAATTGTGTTTGCTGAATAACTTTCTGAATTATTATCATTGTTTTTTTTAAAAAACTTAACAACGCTCATTCAATTCTTCCAAAAAATATTAAAACATGTAACACTATATATTCTTAATTGAGTAATTGTCTAATTTTAAAGATAATCAATTGATCTTTTCTGATAAAAGTATAAATATATTGTTTTTAATTGAATACATTAGACGGGTTATATAATGGCCGATATTTTTGATGAAGTTTCAGAGGAATTAAAGCAAGATCAATTAATTCAACTTTGGAAAAAATATTCAAAGTACATTATTACATTATTTGTTTTACTAGTTCTGTCAGTCTTAACTTATCAAGCGTACATGATTTGGAATGAAAAGAAGTTAACTGCAAGTTCAGAACAATTCTTTTCTGGATTAGAAAAACTTGATAACAAAGATTTTGAAAAAAGTGCTGAAATCTTTTTAAAAAGCTCATTAGATCAAAAGGATGGTTATAGAGTTTTGTCAATATTTGGACTTGCTCATTCAAATTTTGAAAATGGTAAAATTTCTGAAATGGTTTCAAACTATCAAACAATTTATGAAGATAAAACCATTGGAAGTTATTATCAAGGTTTAGCTAGAATTTTATCTGTTATGAAAGATAACAAAAGTAATTTCAATGAATTACAAGGGCGTTTAAAACCAATTTTAAATAGTCCCAGTAAACTGCAACTATTAGCTGCTGAGCTACAGATAATATTATTTATTAGATTTAATAAATTAGATAAAGCTCTAAGTTCTATCAAAAGTTTACTTGCTAGGAGTGATATTTCACAAGAGCAAAAAAATAGGTTAAGTTTAATAGATAAAGTTTATAATTCGCATGCAAAATAATTTCTTAATTCTATGTTTTCTTTTTTTCTTGATTGGGTGTTCTTCTAACGAGGAACTAGATCTTAAAAATTATAAAAATGTTTTTGAAAATAATAATGCGTTTTCTTTAACTCAAATTTCCGACAGATCTCAACCTAAATTAGATAAAGTAGAAAATCTTATCAATATATTTAATGCTAAATCATATAATATAGAAAATCCTTCTTTTGATTACCCTTTAGAAAAAAAATGGGAAATAGATACAGATCAAAATATGAATGACGAAAATCCTTTTTTAGCAGAGCCAATAATTATTTCTTCACATTTATTCTTAATAAACAATAAAGGTTTTATTTTTAAAATTAATATTGATAGTGGAAAAATAGAATGGAAAAAAAATTTTTTTAAAGATTTAGGAAATACAATTATAGGAACCCCTGCCATATCTGGTAGATTATCAAGTGAAGGAAATGTTACTTTATATGTTTATTCTGGATATAATGAAATTCTAGCGATAAACGGTAAAAATGGAAATTTAATCTGGAAAAAAGATCATAGTTTACCATTTAGAGGTGGAATGACAGTCTTCAATGATGTGCTGTTAATTAGTGATTTTGTAGGAAATTTTCTTTCTATAAATAACACAAATGGTAAAACTAATTGGAGTGTGTCATTAGGTAGCGACTATAACTCTGTGTATACTAAAGCTCGTTCTATTGTAGTAAATGATAAAATTGTTGTTCCTGGTACAGGTGGATCATTTTACGTTATTTCTATTAAAAATGGTAATTTACTTTGGACAGAAAATATTTCTTCTAATAAACAATTACCTAAACTTTTTCATGCTGGAGATATTGTTGCTAACCCATTATTTAAAAATGGTGTTGTTTATTTAGTTTCTCAATCAGGAAATATTTCAGCGTTTGACATTAATACATCTGAAGCACTATGGACTTTACCAATTGGTGGTTTTGAGACACCTGTTTTGTCAGGTGATACTATTTTCATAAATGGTAACATGGGTATCTTAGCTGCCATAGACATAGATTCTGGAAAAGTAAGATGGTCTAAGAAATACCCAAGTTATATTAATGAAGAAGCTTTTTTTTCTGAAAAAGAAATTGCCATTTATAAGGGGCCAACCTTAGTTAATTCAAAGATTTTATTTGCTGATAATGAGGGCAAAATTTTTATTCTTGACCCTGATAATGGATCTATTGTAAGTGACTTGTCAGTTGGTAAATTAGCTATATCCCCTGTACCTGCTGACAAAAAAGTCTTTTTTCTAACAGAAAATGGAAAATTATTAGCTTATAAATAAATTTATATTTAGCCTTTAAGGTTTATAATATGTTTCAGATTGTATTAGTTGGAAGACCAAATGTTGGAAAGTCGACTTTATTTAATCGTTTAGTAGGTCCTGGAAATGCAATTGTCAACGACCAACCAGGCGTAACAAGAGATAGAAAGTATGGGCAAGTATCCTTTCTTGATCTCGAGTTCATGCTTGTAGACACAGCTGGAATTGATGATTCTTTAAAAGGAGACACTGAAAGAGAAATAAAGCTGCAAACTGAAATTGCAGTTAGAGAAGCTGATTTAATTATCTTTGTAATTGACGGTAGAGTTGGTGTTTTGCCAACTGAAAGAGCATTTTCTAAATACTTAATTAAAACAAATAAACCTACTTTTGTTTTAGTAAATAAGTGTGAAGGGTCAAAAGGTCTTGTAGGTTTGACGGAAAGCAATGCTTTGGGTTTTGAAACCATTATCCCATTTTCTGCAGAACATGGTGAAGGTTTGTCAGATTTGTATGATACTTTAAAGCAACAAATAGAAGATAAGGGTAATGTATCTATAAGTGCTGAAAATAATATAAAAACTGAAAACACAAAATCAGAAATAACAAAGATTGGTATTATTGGAAGACCAAATACTGGAAAATCTACATTAATAAATAACTTGGTTGGTCAAAAAAGATTAGTTACTGGGCCACAAGCGGGTATTACTAGGGATGCAATTGAAATTTCCTGGTATTATAAAAGTCAAAATTTTTGCATTGTTGATACAGCGGGATTAAGAAAAAAGTCAAAAGTTCATGATATTTTAGAAAAAAGTATGGTGGGTGATACTCTTAAGACTATCAAATATAGTAATATTTGTATTTTACTAATTGATTCAGATAAAGGTTTAGACAAACAAGATCTCACGATCGCAAGAGTAGTAGCAGGTGAGGGGCGAGGTTTAATTATTGGCGCCAACATGTGGGATAAAGTTATTGATAAAGATCAAGTAAGACAAAAAATATTTAATCAATTAGAAAAATCATTATCTCAAATAAAAAATATTCAAGTTGTCTTTATGTCTGGGCTTCATGGGCAAGGGTTAGATAAGTTAATGGACATCGCTATAGATATAAAAAAAAGATTAGATATAAGAATATCAACAGGCAAATTAAACCGGTGGTTAACTCCAATTATAGAAAGTAACCCGGCACCTTTATATAAAGGTAAAATGAATAGAATTAGATATATAACTCAAGTAAATATAAGGCCACCCACGTTTGCAGTTTTTATGTCAAGTCCGGAGAATTTACCAGACAGTTACAAGCGCTTTTTAATGTCATCTTTAATGGATGATTTTGGATTATCGGGATTGCCAATAAGAGTTATGCTAAGAAAAGGTAACAATCCTTATGTAGAAAGTTAATCTAAATAACTAGTTAGCTAGCTAGTGCTTAATGCTGCTTGCTCTTGGTTAACTATTTGATTTTCTGAAGATTGGCTATCTAATGCTTCGTTTTGAATGCGTATTTGGCGTTCATTTTCAATTTTCTGATTTTCTAACTTAACCCTTTTAGTAATGATTTTCAGTAATTCTGGGTCATCTCTCTCAACTGATTTAAAAAAACTCCCTAATATTTTTTTTCTTGTCATCAACCCCATTATTCTTATCTCTTTCGAACATCTCTCTAAATTTGAATCAATTTTTTTTGTTGCCAATCCAGCTATTCTTTGGTCTATGAATTCTTTTTCCATTGCAGCTCTAATTCTTAAAGCAGTATTTGTTTTACTTTTCAACAACTTGGCAGAAGCAGCATTCGTCCTTCTATTTATATCATCACCAATTTCTTCTAATTGCATTCTTGATGGCTTCGGTACTCTAATATGAATAAACTGAGATCCTTCCTCATTTTTAGCAGGAAAACCATTATTTTTTATAAATTCTAAAATTTGTGGAATATGCTCTTTATTATAAATCATCAACTCAATTTTCATAGGGTCGTTTGGGGAATCCACATTACCAAATTCAGAAATTCTACGTTGCCTCCCATTCATTGTAATTTTTAAACTTCGAAAAACACTTATGTTTGAAAGTTCAGGTTTAATTTCTAATAAAGT
>JADHQW010000123.1 GCA_016777705.1 Alphaproteobacteria bacterium
GCATACTCATCATTGCACCTTGTGAAAAACCTATCAAAATTACTTCCTTTGATGATAAATCAAGATTTTTTGTTTCTATTTTAAGTAAATTAAGTAAATTTTCAGAAGCATGAATTGCTCCATTAGGTATCTCTTCAATTGGAAACCATTGTCTTCCTGAAGGAGACATCGCACAGGGGTGTGGAGCATCTGGCGAAATAAAACTCGCATTAGGCATAGCCATCGAAAAAGGGTTCGCTAAATCAATTAGATCCTTTCCATCGGCTCCATAACCATGAAGAAATACCACTAAGTTACTCGCCTTACCACCGGCTGCTGGTGGGCGCCTGTATATATTATTCTCACTATTCATTACAAACCTTATGTTTTATTTAATTGAATTCATACTATATAATATAAGGAAAAATTATTACTGAAATAAAAAAATAAGATTTTATCTTTAAAATCAGGTATTATATTTATAATAAGATAATATTATATTAATTATATTGAACTGCTTTGAAAATATTATGGAAACTCAAAATAAATTAATCGACCCATTCGGAAGAGATGTAAACTATTTAAGAGTTTCAGTGACTGATAGATGCGACTTCAGATGTACTTACTGCATGGCTGAAGATATGCAATTCTTACCTAAGAAAGACATTCTAAGTCTCGAAGAAATTGAAGAGGTTTGTAGAGCATTTATGAAGCTCGGAACTAGAAAAATTCGTTTAACTGGTGGTGAGCCATTAGTAAGAAAAGGAATAATGCAGGTTATTAATAATCTAGGTAAAGAAGTTGGCGGTGACTTAGATGAATTAACTATAACAACCAATGGAAGTCAATTAGAATCAAAAGCAGAAGATCTGTATAACGCCGGCGTTAGACGAATTAACGTTTCTTTGGATCATTTAGACCCTATTAAATTTAAAGAAATTACTAGATGGGGTGACCTTGAAAAGGTTAAAATTGGATTAAAAAAAGCACGTGAAGTTGGCCTTAAGATAAAAATAAATACCGTTGCCATAAGTGAATTTAATCAAAGTCACTTAGCTGACATTCTTAAATGGTGTGGTGATGAGGGTTTTGACATGACTATCATTGAAGTCATGCCGATGGGTGATATTGGTGGAGATACAAGGTACGGTCAATATCTACCTTTATCACAAGTAAGAATGGAGTTAGAAAAACAATTTACTTTAGTTGATCTTCCAGAAAGAACTAGCGGGCCTGCCAGATATGTATCGGTTAAAGAAACAAATAATAAACTTGGCTTTATAACCCCTTTAACACATAATTTTTGTGAAAGTTGTAATAGGGTAAGGTTAACTTGTACTGGTGTTTTATACATGTGTTTAGGTCAAGACGATAATGCAGATTTAAAAACTGTATTAAGAGAACATGGAACTGATGCTCTTGAAGACGCCATAAGGTCTGCAATTGGAAGAAAGCCTAAAGGTCATGATTTCGAAATCTCACGAAAATCAAACAACGTGTCTGTAAACAGACATATGTCTCTTACTGGTGGGTAGACCTTAATTTAATTTAAGATTTTGTGGTTTGATGATTATTATACTAATAAAAATTACTGAAATAGGGATTATAGTGTAAAATAACATTACTTCCCAACCTAAGTTACTATGAAGATATCCCGCTAAAAAAGAACCCATTGCAACAAATACAAATATAATAAAATCAGTCACACCTTGAACTTTTGCTCGTTCCTCAGGTAAAGCAGATTTTGCAATGATATCACTTCCGCCAACATAAAGAAAATTCCAGCCTAAGCCACATAAGAATAAAGCTATCCAAAAATTTAGAACAGTATCACCTAAAATTCCAAAAAATACAGAAAAAGCATAGAGTATTATCCCAACAAGCATCACCTTTCTATTTCCAAAACGAGATATAATAGAACCTGTAAAAAAAGATGGGGCAAACATTGCGATTATATGCCATTGAATGACGGTAGAACTCGCACTGTTTCCTAATTTACAGATATTTACAATCTGAAGAGGTGTTGCTGTCATTATAAAGCTCATAAGAGAATAACCTACAGCAGCAGCTAAAATTGCTATTATTAATGTCTTTTGCATTAAAATATCTTTCAATGGTCTTATTTTTTTTGCTGTTACTTCTGGTTTTTTAATTTTAATAAAGATTAAGATTGTAAAATTTATAATTTGAATTGATGCCGCCAAAAGGTATGTTGCTAGGTAAATATAGTCTGGGAAAAGATCAAATGAGTATCTTGAAACTTCAGGACCAACAACAGCGGCAATAACACCTCCAGCTAAGACTAAAGAAATAGCTTTGCTTTTTAAATTGTTTGAAACATTATCAGCAGCTGCATATCGATAAAACTGCTGATTAGCTTGCGAAAAACCAAGTAATATAGACCCTACAATAAATAAATAAAAACTTTTATCAATTATCGAAAAAGCTATTATTAAACAACCAATAAAAGCCGCCAAGGATCCTAATAAAAACATTGATCTTCTGCCAAATTTTCCCATTAATAACGAAACAGGTATAAGTGTTAACGCAATTGTCAGAAATTGAAGGGATAGGGGGATTGTTGAATAAGATGGATTTGTGGCCAGCATGGCTCCAACCAAGCCGGTATTAATCATATTAATACTTGTTGTAGTTATCGATAAACCCTGCGCAACTGACAATATCAAGGTATTTCGTTTTTCTAATTCCAACTACTTATTGTCTTTATTTAAATATGATATTAACTTCAAAATATACTCAATCTGATTAAATTAATTAAGGAGATAAATTTGAAAACGATCACCGCTCCTGGATCTAAAAACCTTATAACAGATGTTTCCGGAGTACAAGTAGGTCATGCAGAAGATTATAAAATAGGAACAGGAGTGACTGTTATAACTGGTGACAATCCATTCTCTGCAGCTGTGGATGTTAGAGGTGGTGGACCTGGTACCAGAGAAACTGACATGCTCAGATTAGAAAACTCAATAGGTCGTGCTGATGCCATTGTCCTTTCTGGTGGCTCTGCCTATGGACTTGACGCAAGTTCAGAAATACAGGATTTACTTCGTAACGACGGGAAGGGATATCAATTAGGTAAAGCAATTATCCCCTTAGTTCCATCCGCAGTAATTTTTGATCTTAATATAAACGACAATCCTCATGTAAATAAACTAGGACATAGATCGCCTTGGAGAAATTTAGCAAATCAGGCTTATAAATCTTGTAGTAATAATTTCCTTTTAGGATCTTATGGCGCTGGTTGTGGAGCTACAACTGCAACTTTAAAGGGTGGACAAGGATCATCTTCATGGAAACAAAAGTATTCCAATGGTCAAGAGTATACTGTAGGTGCAATTGTAATCAATAACGCAGTAGGCAACCCTTTGCTAAATAAGGGTCCATCATTCCTATCAGGATATTTAGAAATCAACAAAGAATTTGGAGGATATGGAACTAGCAGTGAAAATTTTGATCAAGTTATTAGATCGAAAAGACTACCCCGTTCCATCGGGATAGCAGACACTTTTAATGAGATTTCTAGCAATACAGTTATTGGCGTAGTTGCAACCGACGCTCCTTTAAGCCGTGCAAATTTAAAACGATTGGCAATTATGGCGCACGATGGGATTGCAAAATCTCTCAGTCCAGCGCATACACCAATGGATGGAGACACAATTTTTGCTATCAGTACGAATCAAAATAATAATAAATCTGAATTGGATAGTATAGATATTTTAGCAATGGGATCTAGAATCAGTGATTGTGTAGCTAGGGCATGTAATAGAGCAGTGTATGAAGCCGTTTCAATTGTCAAATCAAAGCCGACATGGAAAGAGCTATTTAAAAGCAAATAATCTTATAAAAAATTAGGTTTTTGTATTTAGAGCCTCTGCTTTTTTCTTCAAACGCAAATAGAAAATAGAGGCAAATGGAAGGCTAACAATATAAACTAACACTAACGTTATAAAACCTTTGATAGGGTTACTAATAATGGCATTACTTAGAAGAGCTAAAATTATTAACATAGGTATAACAAGTGACTTTGGAACTTGAAAAACTTTACCTGAAAATGTTGGTAAATTACTAACCATTGATATAGAAATAAAAACTATCCAAAATCCAATTATATCAAAAGATTTCAACATATATTCATTTAAATAACCTTCAATAGCAAGCGGGAAAAGCATTAAAAAAGCTGCCGCGGGTGTGGGTACTCCATTAAAATAATTTTTAGCATAACTAGGTCTTTCAGACAGCTCTGAGTTAAATCTTGCCAACCTAAGCGCAGAACAAATTACGTATAGGACAATAACAATCCAAAAAATGTTGTCTTGTGGCTTATCCATCCATAAATATACTGCCAAGGCAGGCACTGCACCGAAAACAACAAAATCTGAGAGTGAGTCAAGGTGCATTCCAAATTCACTTGTAGATTTTAATAATCTAGCAACTCTCCCGTCTAGCATGTCAAAAACAGACGCTATAATTATCATAATTATAACATTATCCCAGTTACCAAAAAGAGCTTGATACATGGCTTGTAAACCAAAAATGAGAGCGCAAATTGTAAGAAAATTTGGAAGCATCCAAACAACTGAAAAACGTTTAGGCCTTAATTGGAAAGCTTTTTTTGCTAACTTTACCCCTCTATTTTTCATCTAAGTGTTCTCTCACAGATTTAGAACTTTTAGTGAAATCACCTATTATAGTTTCTCCTGCAATCATTTTTTGTCCCTTTAGCACCATCACAGATACATCTGATGGAAAGTAAATATCTACTCTGCTTCCAAATCTAATTAAGCCAAATACCTCTCCTGCTTTTAGTAAGGATCCTATACCCACATCACAGATTATTCTTCTAGCTACCAAACCTGCAATTTGAACAAAAGCTATTTTCTTACCATTTTCAGTCTCCATTCCAAGAATAAGTCTTTCATTTTCAGTAGAAGCTTTATCAAGACTTGCATTAAAAAAAGACCCTGGTATGTAATTTTTATAAAAAATTTTTCCTAGCATTGGTGATCTGTTTACATGCACATCAAATACATTCATAAAAACGCAAACTCTAGTCCAGTTTCCAACAGGCAAACCAATTTCTTTATCTGGAGTTATCTTTGAAATTTCTATAACCCTTCCATCAGCAGGAGAAATGATCAGGTTGTTTTTATTTGTTCCTGATAATATTGGAGTTACCCTAACGGGATTTCTAAAAAAATAGATACACCAGAGTGTCAGTACTAAACCAAAAAAATATAGAGGACTCCAAAACCAACCCATTATTACTGTCAAAATTACAAAAATAGCAATAAAGGGTATTCCAGCCGAATGAATAGGAACTAACATAGAAGTTTTAATAGAATCAATTATGGTCATTTGTTTTCCTGACTAATTTATATTGAGCTATAGTAATACTTTGGATATAATATACGAATAACAATTTACAATTATATACAATTGTGTTTTTTAAGACAAATGATATTAGTATTTTACGAATTTAGGGGTTTATTTTGAATACAGTTAAAGAAAAAAAACTAAACGCTATCAAATCAGATATTTCAGAAATCAAAGATTTTGTTATGTCTAATAGTAGTATGAACGAAAAACAACTTTCAAATGATGGTAATTTGAATGATAGTGAAGATGATACCATCACTCTGACAAATATAGTTGATACCAAAAATAGTGTTTCAAATGTAAATACTTTGGCTCAAATTAAACAAGATTTAAATTTATTAAAATCAACTTTAATTAAACATGAACAAATTCTTACAGAAATATTACTTAAAATTAAATAATATTTTGATTATTTAGTGACAATTTTCTCTGGTATTTTCTTACTAAAATTTGTAAAGAAGGTGTCTATTATTAAAAACATGTATCTTTTTTAGTTGTGTGTTATATATTGTGTGCTAGTTATTAAGTGTGTGGAGGTTCATATGCGTTTTTTAAAATATAATTTTTTGCCATTATCACTATGTGTTTTAGCAGGTTTTACAACACTTGATTCTAAAATTTCATTTGCTGGGGGTGACCCTACAATAAAGGATCAAAAAGTAAAAAGCTCTAAGAGCAACGTTAAACAACATAGTCACTCCAAAACTTATGTAACCAAACAAAAGAATTTGTCTTCCACAACAAATTCAACGGTAAACACTAAATCAAATAATAACACAGATACTGAAAATACTGGATTTGCTGCAATAGAAGATGTGCCATTGATTGTTGATTTATCATCTGTAACAGATGCAGATGGAATGGGCACAGTTAGCGTGCAATGGCAAATATCCAATGATAATAAAAAATGGACGAATATTAGTGGAGCTACTACTCAATCATTTACACCTAGAGAAATTCATGTTGGTAGTAGATTAAGAGTAGTTATTTCATATGTCGATGGCCAAGGAAATTTAGAGCCTCTAACAAGCCCGCCTTCTACTCCAGTAAAAAATGTAAATGACAAACCTACTGGTTCAGCTAGACTTATTGGGTCTTCAGTTGAAGATAGTGCGCTTGTTGTTGATACGTCTAATATTGCTGATGAAGATGGTATTGGAGGCTTCGATATATCATGGCAAAGATCATCTTCAAAATC
>JADHQW010000124.1 GCA_016777705.1 Alphaproteobacteria bacterium
AAAACTACTATTTTAAGAACTATTGCTGGTCTAGAAAAAATTGACTCAGGTTCAATTGTTTTAAAGGATCAAGTGTTGTCCTCAAAAGAGACACATATCGAACCTGAAAATAGAAATATATCAATGGCCTTTCAAGATAACTCTCTATTTCCTCATTATAATGTTTTGGAGAATATTAAATTTGGCGCTGAAAGAAACAAAAAGAAAAAAGGTATAGAGATTAATGATTTAATTAAATTTCTTCATATTGATCATGTTATAGATAAATTTCCACATCAAATCAGTTCTGGTGAAGCCCAAAGAGCTTCGTTAGCACGTTCTTTATTGTCTAATCCTGATTTGTTGTTATTGGACGAACCATTATCTAATGTGGATCAAAGTTTTAAAGAAGAAATACAAGTAAAATTAAAACAAATATTAACAGAGCAGAAGATAACAACAATAATAGTCACTCATGATTCTTATGAGGCATTTTATCTTGGAACTAAATGTGGAATAATTTTAGATGGTCATTTGAAGCAATATGATGACCCATATAACGTTTATCATTTTCCAAATTCAATAGAAGTTGTGAATTTTCTTAATAGAGGAATTCTAATACCAGCTAAAGTGACAGGAGAAAATAGTTTAGAAAGTAATGATTTAGGAACCATAACTGGAAACTTCATAAAACATTACCCAAAAGGATCTGAGGTAAAATTGTTATTACAACCAGAAGATTTAGAGCATGATGATAAGAGCAATCTTAAATTAGAAGTAGTAGATAGGAAATTTAGAGGTACAAACTTTATTTATACTTTAAAGACAGAAAGCAGTAAATTAATACCTGTATTTGTTCACTCTCACCATATTCATCAACATGAAGTTGATGAAAAATTTGGTATAAAGAGACCTATTCATATTGATCATATAGTTTGTTTCTAATACAAAACTGCATTTAGAAATGAATAATAAACTAAAAACTTTAGCCAAAGGAATATTTGACGTAAGTCCATTGATGATACCAGTATTCCCCTTTGGAATTATCTATGGCGTCATTGGAATGGAATTAGGAATTGGCCCTTACATGACGCTTGGACTTTCAATTATAATATTTGGTGGAGCTTCACAAATAGTTTTATTACAACTATTTTCTGGTGGAGCGTCATCATTAGTAATTTTTAGCTCTGTGGGAGCTGTAAATTCAAGACACTTACTTTATGGCGCAGTTTTATCTGAACACCTATCTACTTTAAAACTTACTTGGAAAATTATTTTATCTTATGTCATGGTTGATCAAGCCTTTGCTGTCTCAAACACATATTTCAAAAATAATCGTAAAAATGAAAATAAACATTTTCATTTATTGGGAGCAGGTTTTACTTGTTGGACTATTTGGCAAATATCAACAATTCTAGGTATAGTTTTAGGTTCTGTTGTTCCTGAAGAATTAGGATTAAGTTTTACTATTTCATTAACATTTTTAGCTTTATTGATTAATGATTTTAGAAAATTTAAAAATATTATTGTTATGTCGGTGTCTGGAATAGTTGCCACTATTGGTTTCAACTCAATTCCTTTTAAGGCGTATATAATTGTTGCCGCTCTATCAGCATTAGCTGTAGCTGCATTATTAACTCTAATGAACTCAAAGGAAAAATAATGCATTGGTCCCTTATAGTTTACTGTGGAGTAATTACCTTTTTAACTAGATTTTCTATGATTTTTTTACTTAAAAAAGATATTTTTAATAATAAAACTAAGAAAATACTTTCTTATGTTCCGGCTGCGATTTTTCCAGCGATAATTTTTCCACCAATATTCTTAGATAACTCAGGCTCTTTAGATTTAGAAAATAACCCAAAAATATGGGCAGCAGTAATTGCAATATTTGTTGGTTATTTTAGCAAAAATATCATTGCGACAATTTTTGCTGGATTAATCTCTTACTGGTTTTTAATATTTGTTATATAAAATATCTATGAAAAAAATTTTATTATTTCTTTTTTGTATATTTGCATTTAGTGCTAATGCAGATGAAAAAAAAACAACTTTTACTAAAGAATTGTTTGATAAAGCACAATTAGATGGAAAAGTTGTAGTAGTAAGTTCTTGGATTAAGTATTGTTCATCTTGTGCTGGTCAAATGAAAATTTTGAATAAAGCTAAAAATGAAGGTGAATTATCAGATATTAAATTTGATAATATTGAGTATTTTTCATTTGAAGTAACAAATAAGGAAATAGCTAATTTACTAAATGTGCAGTATCAAACCACACTATTAATTTTCAAAGACAATAAAGAAATTTATAGAAGCGTTGGTGAAACAACTAAAAACTTAATTTACGAAGCTATAAAATCTTCAATTTAAATCTAAGCTCCTAGTTTAATATTTCTAGCAACATTGACATCCATCATTTTCGGTTCTGGAAGATTAAGGT
This sequence comes from Alphaproteobacteria bacterium, assembly GCA_016777705.1. Taxonomy (GTDB): domain Bacteria; phylum Pseudomonadota; class Alphaproteobacteria; order Puniceispirillales; family Marisalimonadaceae; genus Marisalimonas. The sequence goes on from JADHQW010000124.1 coordinate 2,421, forward strand.
TATTCATAATTTCGGCATATTCATTTTCACTGCTAACTTGTAATCTAGGATTAAATTTTTTTTCTTTTCCTATAGAGCTTACTTTTTCACCATTATAATCATGAGCAGGATATAAAAGAGTTTTTTCTGGTAGCTTTAACAGTTTATTAAAAATTGAGTTGTATGCATCTTTAGCACTTCCGTTTTGAAAATCTGTTCTACCAGTTCCATTTATAAGCAACGTGTCCCCAGAAAATAAGTAATCATTCATTAAAAAACTAAAACTGTCAGAAGTATGTCCCGGTGTATAAAGTGCTTTTATTTCTATCTGATCAAGTTTAATAATTTCCTCATCTTTTACTTTTAAATCTACTGAGTTGGCTGGAGTTTGTTCACCCATAATAGTTGTACAATTTGTTTGATCTTTTAATCTGCTAGCACCAGTAATATGATCAGCATGAATATGGGTATCAATGACTTTTACTAATCTTAAATCTAATTCATTTAGCAAACTGATATATTCATTAATATTATCTAAAACAGGATCAATAATTAGTGCTTCTCTACCAATGGATGAGGCAATTAAGTATGTGTAAGTACTAGTTTTTTTGTCAAATACTTGTTTAAATATCATCTTTAAATATTACCATAAAAATATTAATAAAAAATGCTTTCAAATAAAATTAAAGAGTATCTTACAGAATATATTAGCCAAGAAGTTTATGTCCAGGTTGCAGTAGTTAAAGGAAAAAATAAAATTACAACCCAAGCGGCAATTTTAAAATATTTTGAAAGTAATCATTTTAAAGGATTGGCTGAAGGTAAACCATACAACACTTTTTTAGATGACCTTAAAGATAAGTGTTTAGGAAAATTAATAGATTCTCCAATGAAAAATAGTAAATCAGAGGATGAGATTATTATTGAACTTCAAAAAAAACTTAATACTTTAAAAAACGATGAGCTGAACGACACATACTGGGAAGTTGAAACTGGTGAGTATCTAAGAAGTGAAGATATTAAAGAAGTTGAGGCAGAAAGAGATAATTTGATTAAATTTTTAAGATCAAAAGAAGATGCTCATGAAACAGTTTTAACTCTTTGTAAAAAATATGAACATTTATGTAAAAAAAAGTATCCAGAAGCACCACTCCCATTAGAAATCTTAGATACAAAATAAAAGACTTATGTTTACTTGCCTAAAGCTAAAAGTTTCTTTTTCAACCTAGTTGATAGATTATTAAACCATTTGTTCTCTTGACCAGCTTTTGGAAGGATTTCACCATATTCAATCATTTGTGAAGGTGGTAGCTCATTAATATAAACCCACACTTGAGTTTTATCCAAATTTGACTTTTTAACTAATATATTTCTTAATTCTAGAATTAATTTTTTTTTAATTTTATCATTCCTTCCTGCTCTTATTTGCCCATACAAAAAAATTTGTGGTTCCTTAACTTTTGCACCCCCCATAAAATGATCAGAATTTTTTGTTTTCTTAAAAATTACTTGTGCAAAATAAGTATTAGCTCCAGTAACCTTATTATGCACTTTGGTAATTCCTTTTGCTATTTCACTTTTTTGCTTAATATTTATGTTGAAATTGGAATTTGTAACCGAATAGGTAGGCATAATTCAAAAATTTTACTATGATAAAATATAATTTTCAATTATATTATTTATAAGGGGTGTCGTAACTGACTGAGATTAAACCCTAATAACCTGTCCGGTAATTCAGAAAGGGAGAATAATGGATAAAATAAATTTTTTAAGTCAATCAACATCCTTAACATTAGTTATAATTATAAGTCTAATCTTTACATTAATTGGTTTAGCATATTCAAAAAAATATCAAGGAATTAATAATTATTTAACGGCCAACAGAAATATTGGTTTTTTTTCTTTGAGTACAAGTTTAATAGCCTCAGCACTTGGAGCTTGGATTTTATTCGGTCCAGCTTCTGCTGCTACGTGGGGTGGAATAGGAGCTGTTATTGGTTATTCACTAGGAACAGCCTTTCCAATGATTTTTTTAATTTCACTTGGAAAAAAAATTAGAACTGCCTTTCCTAAAGGCTCTACTCTAATTGAGTTTTTAAGAAAAAGATTTGGCAAGAGTTTATTTAAACTTATTTTATTAATGACAGTATTTTATATGTTCGTTTTTTTATGTGCTGAAGTAACTGCAGTTGCAATACTCATTAATTATATATCAGGAACAGAACTTTGGATTACTTCTTTAATTATTTTAATCGCAACACTTGCTTACACGCTTTATGGAGGTTTAAGAGCATCTATATTTACTGATAATATTCAAATGATAGTAATTATTGCTTTGTTTTTAATTTCAGTTTTTTATCTAACTTCTTTTACAGGTGATCAATTTTCTATTGCATTCATTAAAGAAAAAAACCCACACTTACTTAGTGGAAATTACTTACCAAATTACACTGCTGGATTAACTTTTTTTATAGCTGTTGCAGCAACAAATCTTTTCCATCAAGGAAATTGGCAAAGAGTTTATGCCGCAAAAAATAATGACGTACTAAAGAAAAGTTTAATTGCAGCATTTATCGTAATTATTCCAATTGTTTTTTTTATGGGTTTTAGTGGTTTAGTTGCAATATCAGCTAACCCAAAAATTGTTCCAGATTTAGGTTTTTTCTCTTTATTGTTAAGTGAACAAACAAAACTTTTGTCAATTATTATTGTAATACTTGGATTGTCTTTAACAATCAGTACTGTTGATACTTTAGTAAATGCTATTTCGAGTTTAATTGTAGTTGATGGTAAAGCAACTTTTAATCTTAATAAAAAAACTAACTTTTTAAATTTTTCAAAATATTTTATAGTAGCACTTGCTACTATAGCTTTTGCTATTGCCTCAAAAGGTTTTAGTGTTTTATACTTATTCTTACTTGCAGATTTATTTTGTTGTGCTTTTGTACTAACGGTTTTCTATAGTTTCTATAATAAGAGGCTGAATGAAAAAACAGCATATATCTCAATCATTATTGGGTTAATTGGTGGTTTTTTATTATTTCCAGCACCTGATTTTTCAAAAAGTCTTTTGGTGGGGATAATTTTACCAGCTGAGTTATTTCCTGCATTTGTGTCTCAATCATTGTTGTTTTTGTCTTTTATTATTGCAACTTTTTTACCTGCGATATTTTGGAAAATTAAAGGATCTAATAAATTGTAAAAGGTGTATTAATAACTATATACATTTTTACAATGCCTAAAACTCAAATATCCATTAATAACTTATCTAAAATTTATGATAATGATTTCAAAGCTCTGAAAGATGTTAGTCTTAAAGTAAAACAAGGTGAAATCCTTGCAATGCTTGGTCCTAATGGAGCGGGTAAAACAAGTTTAATAAGTATTATTTGTGGTATTGTTAAACCTTCTTCAGGAACAGTCACTATTGATAATTTTGATATCATAAAAGATTATCGTGAAACAAGATCAAGAATAGGCCTTGTTCCTCAGGAATTAAATTTAGAGTCTTTTGAAACTGTTTTTGATACCGTTTCTTATTCTAGAGGGCTATATGGAAAGCCACCTAAACCAGAACACATTGAAAAAATTTTAAAAGATTTAAGCCTGTGGGATAAAAAAGATCAAAGACTGAGACAATTATCTGGCGGAATGAAAAGAAGAGTTTTAATTGCAAAAGCACTATCACATGAACCTAAAATATTATTTCTAGACGAGCCAACTGCGGGTGTTGATGTGGAACTTAGAAGAGATATGTGGTTAGTTGTTGAAGAGCTAAGAAAAACAGGTGTGACTATTATTTTAACTACTCATTACATTGAAGAAGCAGAAGCAATTGCAGACCGAGTGGCTGTAATTAATCAAGGGGAAATTATCGTTGTAGAAGATAAAAAAGAATTAATTAAAAAAATGGGACACAAAAAGTTAACCATAGAATTGCAACAAAAAATCACAAAAATTCCTGATGATTTATCCAGGTATAATCTTGAAATAGGAGCTGATCATATCTCGTTAATTTATACTTATAATGTTCAAGCAGAAAAAACTGGTATTACTGATTTGTTGCAAAGTTTAAAAGATGCTGGCTTAAAGTTAAAAGATTTAAAAACAGAACAAAGCACATTGGAAAAAATATTTGTTAATT
>JADHQW010000003.1 GCA_016777705.1 Alphaproteobacteria bacterium
AGAGCTTCAAAAATCAAAAATGATAGTTGTAGAAGGTACACTTTATCCCCTGCTTAATAGATTAAAAGGATCTAACTATGTTGATTACTCATGGAAAGAGTCAAAACAAGGACCTCCAAGAAAGTACTATGTTTTAACAAAAGAAGGCGAAGAGCATCTAAAAGATCTACATCTATCATGGGTTGAAGTTGATAAAGCGGTAAAAAAAATAATAAATACAAAAAAATAATGAAGAACATATTTTTGATTTTGTCTTTTCTGTTCATTTCAACTATTCAATCACAGGAGACTTATAGAAATTATCTTATAGGGCAATGGGAGTTTATAGTAGATGTAAAAGATGTGATAAAAAATTCCGATGAATTAAGCGGATTTGAAAAATTAGCTGCAAGAACTTTTTCTGGAGTTATTCAGAAAGCCCTAGATAATACACCAATATTAATTGATTTTAAAAAAAATAATACTGCTGCAGTAATAGTTACTAGAAATGAAAAGACAGAAAGTAAAGTAGTTTTTAATTGGGAAATAGATGAAAATGGATATCTAATATTAGATGATATAGATGATCAAACAGAAATTCAGTTAGGCGATACTGCATATTGGATTTTTGATGCTGACAAATTAGTACCCTATAATTTAACAGGAACTATTATCGAGGGAATATTATTGATTAAAGTAAAATAAAATGAAAAAAACGCTGAGTATAAATATTGGAAGTAGGGTTTTTAACATCGATGAAGATGCTTTTGATTTACTATCTAAGTATTTAGAATCTATCAAAAAGTATTTTAAAAAAATAAAAATAAATGAAGACATTTTTGAAGATATTGAAAATCGTATATCAGAAAAATTTACGTCGACTATAGCTAAAAGACAATCGCTAAATATTGATGATGTTAACAATATAATTAAAGAAATGGGTACACTTGATGATTTCAAGGAAGCATATAATGATTTTGAAACAAATGAACCAAAAAGTGGTGGCCAAGAATCAAGCACGAAAGAAAATAAAAAAAGAATATACAGAAATTCAAGTGATAAAGTGATAGCTGGAGTTGCCTCTGGGCTAGCAAATTACTTTAGTGTGGATCCAATTATTTTTAGATTACTTTTTATTGCTTCTATTTTTACTGGCTTTGGGATTATTGCTTATTTGATTTTTTGGATTGGGATCCCTTCAAATGAAAGTGGAAAAATCAATGAGAATAAAAGACTTTACAGGGACGGAGACAACAAAATACTTGGAGGGGTTGCATATGGATTAGGAAATTATTTTGGAGTAGATCCCGCAATTATTAGAATACTTTTTATAGTATCTATTTTTATTGGGGGTTCTGGAATAATAGCATACTTTATACTATGGATATCAATTCCTGAAGCAAAGACTGTTGGTGAAAAAATGAATATGAAAGGGTATCCTCTTACTCTTGAAAATATTGAAAAATTTATAAAGGAAAAGCTTCCTCAAAACGATGGCAAGGAGAATGTTTTTGTTAAAATTATTTTATTTCCTTTTAGAGTAATAGGTCCAATATTTTTAGGAATTTTAGCATTAGTTATTCCTATTTTAAGAATATTAATCGGTGGTATCTTTTTTGTTTTATCTATCGTAATAATTGTTTTATTATTAGTTTTTTCACTAGCAGTTTTAAAATTAATTAATTTTCAAGAATTTGTAATTGGAAGCTTTGACGGTATATTTATAAGTGGTATAGATTTTTCATCTATAGTAGGTGAATTGCCCTTTTATCAACAATTATCAGTTATCTCATTCCTAGTAGTAGCACTCTTATTTGTTATAATGATTATTTCAAAAGTATTATTCAACATAAAGAATAATTCATCTGGTAGATTAATTGGCTTATTCTTTATTGGTATTATTTTATTCATTTTTAATCTTATGGTTCTTGGTAATACAATTGATAAATGGGACAAAAGTGGTCAAATTGATGAATGGATAGATGAAGGAAAAATAATAATTGAGAAGGGTAACTACAAAGGGCTAAATTGGAAGAAAAGATATAATAGATACTAATTTTATTTAATTAATTTAGCGCCCATTATGCCTCGTCTTTTATTTTTTATTTTTTTAATGAGTACAAGTTTAGCTTATTCTCAAAAGACATATAACATAAATAAAGTTGATCAATCTGAAATCATAATTGATGGTTTTATTTCTGAAGAAGAAAGAAAATCTTCATTAAAAACCACCGTAGATTATGAATGGCAGCCTGGATATAATACTCCTGCAAGACTTGGAACTGATGTGTACTTGAGGTATACAGAATCCAGTCTCTACGTTGGAGTGGTAGCATATGGTAATCCTGAAAATATTAGAGGACAGGTTAGACCAAGAGATCAAATGGAAGGGGATCTAAATGAGGATACTATTTTTCTAAGATTTGATCCTTTTCAAGATGCACGAAGTGTTTTTATTTTAGCTTCAAATGCATATGGAAGTCAACTTGATTTAAGAGCAAGAAATGCAATTAGTGATGATGAGAGATATGATATAACTTTTAATGCATTATATGAAACTAAATCCTCAATTAATGATGAGGGTTATATTGTTGAATTTTTAATTCCGTTTAATTCAATTCCATACCCAAGTGGTAAAGATCAAGAATGGGGATTTAATGTAATGAGAGTTTTTACTCTTGATGGAACACAAGTTTGGACTATAGGTGATAAATATGATAGAGATAACCCATGTAGAATCTGTCAGATTAGTGGTAAATTAAAAATGGATGATCTAGAATTTAAAAGTAAAACTGAACTTCTTCCATATATATCAAGTAATTTAATTGGAGATAGAGGAGTTTTATCAAATAATACTATAGATTATGGAAAAGCTTCAAGTGAAGTTGGCTTTGGGGTTAAATATGACCTATCCTCGTCTTCATCTATTGAGTTAACAATAAATCCAGATTTTTCTCAAGTAGAGGCAGATGAAACTCAGATTGATATTAATTCAGCATTTGCTTTACAATACCCAGAGTTAAGACCTTATTTCAATAAAGGAATGGATTTATTGAATTTCTTAGATAATGCTTTCTACTCTAGAACTATTAACTCTCCTTCAATATCATCTAAGATAACATCTGCAGGAAAACAATCTAGGTCAATTCTATTAACAGCTATAGATCAAAATTCTCCATATTTAATCGGAGGTGAAGATAAATCTTACTTTGGAGAAGGTGGCACTAGTTATGCTAATGCATATAGATATCAAAGAGTAATAAACAATGGTCTTAAGTATGGATTTTTTACTACAAATCGATATTATGAAGGCGGTGGATATGGTAATCTTTTTGGCATTGATGGGTTATTTACTATTAATAAGATTTGGCGAATTCAATTTGAGTTAATTAAAAATTTTAATGAAGAACCTATTGCTGATTGGATAGACACTAATGACATATTCTCAAATAAATCAGTAAGATTAAATGGTGAAAAATTTAATGGAAGTGCAAATTACTTTAGAGCCTCAAGACAAACTGAAAACTGGAATTCATATTTATTTTATAAATCAATATCGGCAAATTTTAGATCTGATTTGGGATTTGTTCCAAACAATAACAAAAAATCATTCACTTTATTCCAAGGATATGAAAAAATACTTGACAAGAAATATTTAAAAAACTTTGGGGTTAGTGTTACAGGAGATTTGAGTCACAATTTCAATAATGATCTTAAGTATAGAGCTTTAGAACTAGATTTTGGGGTTACTACAATTGGCAAAACTAATATTAGTTATACGTATCTTATTAATTCCTATAGAAACTATTTAGGTGTTAATTTTAAAAACTATAGTAATTCCTCCATAACTGTAATGGGTTCGCCATCAAAGAACTTAACATTTTTCACTAAAGCTACATTTGGAAATGAAATTGCATTCAATGAGGATATTCCTGAAATTGGAAAAGAAAGCTCTTTCATCTTATCATTAAATTATAAACTAGGGAATAATATAAGTCTAAATCCATCTTTAAGATTTTCTTCATTGAGGAAAACGGATGACTCTGAATTTTTCTATATTGGTTATATATCAAGATTATCTAGCAGATATCAATTTAACAATGATTTAAGTTTAAGAGTAATTTCTGAATACAATAAATTTACTGATACATTTTACATACAACCCCTATTAGAATGGAACCCTAATCCTTCAACAATTTTTTATATTGGGGGAAATCAAAGTTCAATTAATGATTTTGATCTTCAACCAGAAGATTTTAATCCATTTAGAATTAATAGGTCTCAATTTTTTGTCAAATTTCAATACTTAATTGGAATATAAAATTTATTATATTTAAACATGAAAAATAAATTACTACTGCTCGCTTTAACATTAACATTTTCTTCATGTGGAATCTTTATAACCACCAATGCATCCGTATCATCGACTATTGAAGAGTTTGTAAAAGAGACTAAAGAAGTTAATGCAACTGATAAATTCATTGGAAAATATGATATAACTGTCTTTGGGCTTCCCGATGTAGGTGAAATGCAATTAACTATGAATGTTACAAAGGATGTTGATGAACTTAAAACTGAAATTGAAGAAGGAGAACAAGAATCTGGATTTGATGTTTTAAAAACTGAAATTGAAGAAGATATTTTATATATAGACATCTATGTTGATAGTTATGGGGTAAATGTTTCTTTTGAAATTTATGTTGATGGCAATTCGGTAACAGGATATCTCGCTGATATGTTTGAGCTTGAAGGAACTATTACTAAATACGAAAAATTAAGATAGCTATTGAGTTACCTCATACTCAAATTCCCAAAGTGGATTATCTAGTTTATTGATTATATAGTTAAGTGTCAACTCTTCTCCTGAAGAAATATCTTTTACTGCTACTATACGTATATGTTTTATGGCTCCAATAGACTCGTGAAACTCATAAATGATAGCTTTACAATTTGGCATCTCATGGTGGTTGATAAACGCCCCTAGTGGAAGCCTTATGTAGTTATCTGGAAACCTTTCATCATAGACATGCGATATTCCTAGGTCAGTATTTTCTTGAATATCTTGAGTAGCAAAAACTCCAAGACCTTCAATTTTACTCTCTTTAATTGTAATTGACTTAGGAAGTGGTCTCCACTCTTTTTTTTGATTCATAATATCAATTTTACTAAATTTTTAAATCAAAATCAAACGTTAGCGACCTTCTTAATCCAGTTACTACATTTAAAATATTAAAAGGAAGAGATATTGTTTCAACTTTAGATAAAGTTTTTATTTGAATCTTGAAAGAACTATTTGGAAGGATTTTTAAAAACTTAGAATTTTTATGGAAAGTATATTCTCCCTGATATTCTAAGCTAAAAGGGACACTACTCAGATTAGAAATTTCTAGTTCAAGTACAGTTGTTTCCCCAATATATCCATTACTCCTAAACTTAATATTTGATTCGATTATAGGTTTTATATTCTCCTCTTTACCAATAAGTAAATCCTTGAACCAGACAAAAGTATGTCCTTTAAATAATGATTCTTTTATTGAGCCTTGTGAGTTATCTTTTGTTATTACAAATGTCAAAGGTCTGTGACCCCCATTAGGAATATCAAAATCCCAATCTACTAGGCCATGAATATCAGAGTTTCCAAGAACTGTAAGATTATTATTTATAGCTATTTCAAGTGCTTCTTCAGAGTAAGTGTCTTCATTTGCAACTTCAAGGCCATGGACAAGATTATTTGAAATGAGCTCTTCGTGAACTGGGTCTAATTTTGCAATTCCATCCATCCTTCCCTCACTTTTGTTTGTCCAATGAGGATGATTCCAAAAAACAAAAGCTCCTTGATTGTTTGCCTCTATTATACCTGCTAGTGAGTCTCCCTCTATCAATAATTTATTCGCATCATTTATGAAGATTGCATTGAAATGACCTGGAGGCATATGTCTGGTTATTTCAGATCCTTTTAGTATAATTAAATCCTTTTCATCAACAGATTTCTTTGCTATGACATAAGACCTGTTCAGGTCAGGGTTAGGAATATCTTCTTTTTTTGGCTGATATTCTAGATGATCTGTAATTGCAATTATTTCAATACTTTCCCTTAATGCCTCTTGTGCTCTAATAGTTGGCCACACCATACCATCAGAAAAAACAGTATGGGTGTGAAGATCTGCTCCCAACAATAACAAACCATTCGGAGCTTCAAAGAATTTTGATGTATTTTGACTGAAAAGGCTAAAAGATATTAAAAGAAGTAAATATTTGATTTTCATTCCTTTAATGTATAAATAATTATTTATTTACTCATTAACTGCAATCAATTTCATATTCTTGCCAAACTTTATCTGGAGAAATGTTTGGAAAATAATAACATTTTTTTGAGCCATCTGGAAAATTAACAAATTTGTAAAATGCTGATGGCACATGAGCTTCAGTTTCAAGAATTATATGATTTGTATCGAATTCTAAATATATTTCAATATCAATGTCTCCAAATTCATCAGCCCAATTTCGAACTTGCTCCTCGAGATCAACCCATGCTCCTCTGTTTAAATCATCATATTGAAGAGCTGCATTTAAAAAAGTAAATGTAGAATATAAATTTTCATATGAATCATTAAAGGATCCTGCTGGAGCCATATGTCCTTTGTCCCATCTATTTGAATAATAATCATCATTATCTGATGTATAGATAGAATCAACAGTGTAAAAATTCATTCCATCTCTATCAGCATTTTTTACAATATTCTGCCTTACAGTATATTTAACCCAATTAGGTTGTTCATACATTTCATTATATGATATTTCAAAAATATTAGTAGATACCAAAAGAGAATCTATCCTGTCCCTAGTTAAAGCAATAGAGTCTTCTTGTTCAGGTAATTGATTTTGTGCAACAATTTTATTTTCTTTTTGGCAAGATCCTAGCAAAAACAAAGAGATTATAATAAGTTTCTTCACTATTATTTTACTAGTTTTCTCATTAAACCTTCTTGTGCAACTGAGGCAACCATTGTTCCATCTTTCTTAAAAATACTTCCTCTAGCAAAACCTCTAGAATTTGATGCGCTTGGACTCTCCATATCATAGAGAAGCCATTCATTTATTGAAAAATCTCTATGGAACCACAAGGCATGGTCTAAGCTTGCATAATAGGCCATTGTTTTTGTAATTTCTTTTCTATGTGGTAAAGAAGCAGTTGCAAGGAGCTGATAGTCACTTACAAATGCTAAAAGTTGATGATGAAAGGAAACTGGAAAATCAATTTTATCTTTTAACCTAAACCAGCAATGATTTAGTGGAAGTGTATTTTCTTTTTGCAAAAAAGTATGAGTTCCTACAGGTTTAAATTCAAAAACTTCTGGATGTGACTGTTTTAACTGTGCATATCTCTCAGGAGTTAAGTCTTTATAATCTTCTGCTTGCTGAATATCAGTAAGTAGCAATTCTGGAGTTAATACATTTGGTTTTTTTATTTGGTGATCATATCCTTCTTCTTTTTTCTGAAAAGAAGCTGCCATATTAAAAATTGCTCTATTTTTTTGAAAAGCTACCACTCTTCTGGTTGTAAAACTTCCACCATTCCTAATTTTATCTACCTCATATGTTACAGGCTCATCAAGATTTCCAGGTAAAATAAAATAAGCATGCATAGAGTGAGCAATCCTATCATCCGGCACTGTTTGATAGGCAGCATGAAGTGATTGACTTAATGTTTGTCCTCCAAAAACTGTTCCCCAGGAAGTATTATAATTTTGACCCTCAAACCTGTAATCATCAACCTTTTTTAGGTTTATAATTGAAATTATTTCTTCTAAATTCATTAAAATTATTTTTTGTTACGAATTGTCCAAACTTCATTGATAGGATTTCCCTTGCTACTAAGACCGCTATGATACCAATCTTTATTTTTAATCTCATAATTAAAATCCAATACAGCTCCAACCCTTGAATCATCCCTTGAAAAATATTGAATGATTTCAATGTACTTCCCGTCTAATGTTTCATACTCTCCTCCACCACTTCCAGAAAACTTAAATGTTTCTGTATTAAAAGCTATCCATTGAAAAAATCCGTCTATTAATATTTTCATAGTCTTCCTTGGCAAGTCTGTGTTTCTTGTTCTAAATTCTCCATTATTATATCTTCCTGACATTACCCACTTACCTTTTAGTATATCATTTGTTTTAGAGATATTCTTCCATTTAGAAGTCTTTACAATGCTAATAGACTTAATACTATCTTGATCATAATTAGAATTAAATTCTAGATTAACATCATAAACATCCTCGTCTAAATTTAGAAATTTTCCAGGTTTATAATAACCTCCCAAAGTGGAGATAAAATTTCCAGATTCAGATTCAAATTTTGATAATACTATGTACTCCTTATCTAAAATAACTCTTGTTGAAATTCCATCTTTATCAACTTTATATACCTGTCCAAAATTTTGAATAGGATTAATAAGAAAAATTAATAATAATGATTTTATAAAAACTTCTTGTGATTGCCTAACCTCAGTATGCTTCATACCTTAAAGTTAATTACATTTATTATCTTTGGGCTCAATTTAATATAATTTTAATGAAAAAAATACTAGCTACAGCAATTCTAGCGTTAAGCTTTTACGTCTCGAATGCACAAGAAATAAATTTTGTTGAATATGATCTTGACAATGGTCTTCACGTAATTCTTCATCAAGATAATACAGCTCCTGTTATTACTACAGCAGTTTCATATCATGTTGGTTCAAAAGATGAAGAAGAAGGCAGAACTGGTTTTGCTCATTTTTTTGAGCATCTTCTTTTTGAGGGAACAAAAAACATTAAGGGGGGTGAATGGTTTAAGATTGTTGAAGCAAATGGTGGTTCGAACAATGCATATACATCAGATGATCAAACATACTATTATGAAGTATTCCCCTCCAATAAGCTCGAACTTAGTTTGTGGATGGAGTCAGAAAGAATGCTTCACCCTGTGATTAGACAAGAAGATAGAATTAATCTTCAAGAGGGTGTTGTAAAAGAAGAAAAAAACTTTAGGCTTGACAACGCTCCATATGGATACCTGTTATATTCCGTTAGAAGCAACCTTTATAGGAGTCATCCATATGGAAGACTCACTATTGGTCTTGACAAAGACCTAGAGGCTGCGAACTTAGATGATTTTAAAAAGTTTAATGAAAGATATCACAAACCAAATAATGCTACTCTAGTTGTAGCAGGAGATATAGATATTGATGAAACTATTGAGCTTATTAAAAAATACTTTGGTGATATTCCTAGCTCTGAAGATGTTGTAAGAAACCTTCCAAAAGAAGATCCTATAGAAGAAACTATTAAAGCTAAATGGTATGACCCTAATATACAGGTTCCAGCTCTTCTTGTTGGATATATAACTCCAAAGATGAACTCTAGAGAATCCCGAGTCTTAAATCTTTTATCAACTTATCTAAGTGACGGCAAAAGCTCAGTGCTTTACAAAAAAATGGTAGATGATAAGAAAATGGCCTTAGCTGTTCAAACTGTTAATCTTGCTCAAGAAGATTATGGCACATATCTTATGCTAGCTCTTCCTTTGGGAGAAGTTAGTTTAGAAGATTTATTGTCTGAGATTGATGTTGAAATTGAAAAAGTGCAAAATGATTTAATCAGTGATAGAGATCTTGAAAAACTTCAAAATTCTTTGGAAACACAATTTGTAAGTAGAAATAGTTCGATTGAAGGTATTGCTAATTCATTATCAGATTATCACACTTTCTACGGAGACACTGGATTAATAAATAGTGAACTTAATCTTTACAGGAGCATTACTAAAGAAGAGATTAGAGAAATTGCAAATAAATATCTTCAGCCAAACCAGAGAGTAATTGTTGACTATCTTCCTGGTGATGAAACTAACAAAACAACCATAGAATAATGAAAAAAATATATAAAAACATTTTAAAAATGACTGTTACAAAAAACTTAATTGTAGGTCTTGCTATAATATTTGCAAATAGTTTAAGTGCCCAATTAGACAGATCAATAGTTCCAGAATCAGGACCAACTCCTGAAATATTTTTTGGAAAACCTCAAACTTTTATGCTTGATAATGGTTTAACAGTAATGGTTGTTGAAAACAATAAACTTCCAAGAGCCTCTGCCTCTCTGTCATTTGATAATCCTTTAATTTTTGAAGGAGAGATTGCAGGTGTAAGTTCAATTTTAGCGGAAATGATTGGAAATGGTACTCAATCTATCTCAAAAGAAGATTTCATTGAAGAGGTTGATTTTATGGGAGCTTCTCTAAACATAACGGGTTCTGGAGCCTTTGCAGGATCTTTAAAAAGATATTTTCCTAGAGTTCTTGAATTAATGTCTCAAGCAGTATTAGAACCATTGTTTACTCAAGAAGAGTTTGATAATCAAAAAAATCTAATTAAAGAGAGTCTTAAAACATCAGAAAAAGATGTATCTACAGCAGCTAACAGAGTTCAAAATTTCATAACCTACGGAGCTAATCATCCCAATGGAGAATTTGTCTCTCAGGCATCTCTTGATAAAGCAAGTTTTAATGACGCTGTAGATTTTTACAATAATTTTTCAAGTCCTAATAACGCATACTTAGTTATTTTAGGTGACATAGAATTCGAAGAAATTAAAGAAAAGGTAACTGAACTATTTAATTCTTGGGAATCAAAAGAAGTCGTTGCTAATAGTTTTCCTGAACCAAAAAATCCAGACGAAACTGAAGTGATTTTTGTTGATATGCCTAATGGTGTTCAATCAGTTGTAACTGTCATCAATACTATTGACTTTAACAAAAAACAAGCTGACTATTTTCCTGCTCTAGTAGCTACTAGAATTCTTGGTGGTGGTGGAGCTGGTAGGCTATTTAATAATTTAAGAGAAGACAAGGGATGGACATACGGTTCATACTCATCAATATCAGAAAGTTATAAAACAAAGGGACTTATCTTAGCTCAAGCTCAAGTTAAAAATGAAGTTACTGATAGTGCTGCAGTTGAACTTCTTGTTGAATTAGATAAAATGAGAAATAAATTAGTTACTGATGAAGAGCTAATGTCTACAAAAGCAAAATATACAGGTAACTTTGTAATGTCACTTGAAAACCCTGCTACAATTGCTGGTTTTGCTAGAAATATTATTACTCAAGACTTACCTGAAGACTATTATAATAGTTTTTTAGAAAACATAAATAATGTAACTAAGCAAGATGTTCAAAATGCTGCTCAAAAATATTTTTCAACAAATAAAACTAGAATTTTTATTACTGGAAAAGGAAGTGAAATTCTTGAAAAAATAGAGGGTATTGAATTTAACGGCAAGAAATTAAAGGTTAGATACTTTGATCAATATGGTAGTGAAACTCCAAGACCTGATTACTCTGTTTCAGATGATGTTACTGCTGAAAGTGTTATTATTAATTATATTAAAAGTATTGGTGGTGCTGAAAAGTTAAAAAGTGTTTCATCAATTGAAATAAAAGCTAAAGCTAATCTTCAGGGAACAGTTCTAGAAATGTATTCTCTTAAAAATAATCAAAATCAATCATTGATGACAATGACTGCGATGGGAATGACCCTGGTAAAGAGTGTCTTTAATAAATACCAAGGCTACAATGAAGTAAATGGTCAAAGAATTCCTCTATCAGATGAAGAACTTGAGCAAGCAATAATTAACTCTGCTCTTTTCTCTGAACTTAATTTTGATCTAGGAAGTATTGAATTAATTGGAACTTCTATTGTTAACGAGGAGAAGGCTTATGAGATTAAGATTACTGATAATAAAAGTGTTTTTTACTCAGCTGAAACAGGATTAAAGTTAAAAGAATTTGAATCACAAGAAGTTGATGGAAATTTAATTACAGGTGAAGTATTCTACAAGGAATATAAAGAAGTTGATGGAATTTTGATTCCTAGCGAAATAAACCAAGTTAGTGCTTCAATTCCAGTTCCAGGTGGATTAACTTTCAAGACTAGCGTCATAAAGCTGAATGTTAAAACTTCAGATTCTGATTTTAACTAAGTCTAATTAAGAAAATAAATTAAGGCATCTTTTTAGGTGCCTTTTTTTTTGTAACTAAGTAAACACCTAGTAAAATAATAGCCGTTCCAATAAATTGAGTTAATTTAAATTCCTCTCCATCTAACAATCCCCAAAAAATTGCTACCACTGGCATTAAATAAGTTGTAGATACTGAAAAAACTGGAGTTGATATTGCAAGTAATTTAATGTATAAAACTTTTGCAATTGCAGTTCCAAAAACAGCAAGTATTACAATGTAAATAATCGATTCTATAATTAACGGATCTGATGTAAAATCAGAAAATGGAAAATCAGAGAAACAAAGAATAATAAATGCAGGAATGAACATAAATAAAAAGCTCATAAATACAATTCCAAGTGCAGGAATATTTGAAAGTTTATATTTTAAAACATTTGCATTAACTGCATAACAAAAAGCAGCAAGAACAATAAACATTATATATAGGATATTAAATGATGATGAAAATAATTCATTATTAATCAATACTATAATTCCTGTAAAACCTATTAAGACTCCGAATACTTGCTTTTTCAATAACTCTTCACCAAAAACAAATACACTAATCAATAATGTAAATAGTGGCGTTAACGAAACCATAACAGCAGTTATAGAACTTGAAATTTCAGTTTCAGCAAAAGCAAATAAATAGGCAGGAAAAAAAGATCCAACAAATGCAGAAAGGGCTACCCATTTCATGTTTTGTCTAGGAATATGTTTAATTTTTTGATACCCTATAGGGGCCATTATTATAGTTGTAACTATTACCCTAAGTGATCCTAATTGAATTGGTGTTAGCCCTGTTAATCCTTTTTTAATTAGTATATATGAGCTTCCCCATATTAAAGATAGAATGACTAATGTTCCCCATTTCCTCAAACTTAAGCTCACCTATTTATTTTTTGGTAATATTAATTTTACTTGTTTAATTCTTTTTTTATCAACTATTTCAATTACAAATTTATATGAGTCGTGAGTTATTACTTGACCAACTCTTGGGATTTTTTTTATTTTTTCAATAAGAAAGCCTCCTAGAGTTTCTATCTCAACAGCAATATCTTCAAAAGTTGATGAATCTTTTAAGTTAACTGCTCTGTAAAAATCTTGTAAATTTATTTTTGAGTCAAAAATAAATGTATGATCATCTAGCTTGGAAAAAAGATTGTCCTCATCATCAAATTCACCACTTATTTCTCCAAAAATTTCTTCAATTACATCTTCAAGTGTAATAATTCCTGAGGTTCCTCCATATTCATCAACCACAATAGCCATATGAATTTTCTTTGTTTTAAATTCAGTTAATAAATCGTCTAATTTTTTATTCTCCGGAATGTAAAGAGGTTTACGTAAAAGTGAGGTCCAATTAAAATTTTCTTTTTCAAGGTGAGGTAAAAGATCTTTAACATATAAAACCCCCGTAATTATATCAAGATTTTCTTCATATACAGGTACTCTTGAAAAACCTTTTGCTTTTAACTCTCCTATTATATCAGTTATTTTCATATCTGATTCGAGAGCAAATACATCTACTCTAGGACACATAATTTGTCTAGTCTCAACATTTCCAAAATTTACAATTCCTTTTAGAATTTTTTTCTCCTCTGTACTGGTCTCTTTTGAATCAGTAAGCTCAAGGGCTTGTGAAAGTTTATCTACAGATAATTGTTTTGAGTCCTTAGCTAAATTTGATTCTAGGTAACTCATAGATTGACTCATCGGATTATTAAATAAAAATAATATATAACGATCTAAAAAATATATAGGTCTAACCATTAGTTTAGAAAAGCCTAAAGGGTTTCTATTTGCATAAATTTTAGGGAGAATATCTCCAATAAATAAAATTAGCATTCCTATTAATCCAACTTCTAAAATAATCTCTAAAATTGGACTATTGAGTGAACTTAGATATGGGTTATCAATTGATGCAAACAAAATAACTATTGCGATATTTATAAAGTTATTAGAGATAAGTATAGTTGCTAGTAATCTCTTTGGCTTTTCTAATAGTAATTTTATTTTCTTTATTAGTTTATTACCCTCTTCACTTGGCATATTTGATTTATCAAGCGAGAAAAAGGCAACTTCACACCCTGAAGTCAGAGCAGATAATATTAGAAAAATTAAGATTAAAATAATTTTAACTATCACAGAAATCTAGAATAAAAAGTTATGTATTGAGATTCAAAAATAAGCTTAGAAAGGAAGATCGTCTTCAGTATTATCACTCTTCTGATTATTATTGTCTAAAGCAGGTTTTGCTTCTGTGTTTGAAACAGCATCTTTCTTAGTTGAAAGAAAAGTAAACTCATCAACATTTACTTCTGTTGTATATTTATCTAAACCATCATCTCCTTGCCATTTTCTTGTTCTAAGTTTACCTTCAACATATACTTTATCTCCTTTAGATAAATATTTTTCACAGATTTCTGCTGCTTTATTTCTTAATACAATATTATGCCAATCTGTATTTGTGACTTTTTCATTGGTAGTTTTATTGGTATATGTCTCGTTAGTAGCAAGAGGAAATCTTGCAAGACAACCTCCATTATCAAAATGTTTAATCTTCACATCATCTCCTAGATGACCAATTAACATTACTTTATTTAGTGTTCCGCTCATAATTATATATATGAGCTAATATACAAAATTAGACTACCTAGATTAATAACTTATTAATAAAATTAGTAATGGGTACTGGAAAATTATAGTTGTTTAGATTTGATAAATGTACCCCTGAGGTGATTAAATCTTTAACGTTAATCTGATAAAACGAAATATATAATATCTGATGAGACAGAACATGTTTTACTCTGTATATTTTTTCATTTTCTTTTTTAAGAGTTAAATGTGAATTATCTACAAGTTTTTTGAAATCAGAGTTAGTAAATATATTTTTAATTTCTGTTTTACTTTCGATAAGGGGGAATTCATTTAGTTTATACCAAATATCTTTATTTATTCTTTTATTTACTATTGTCTTTTGTTTGCTATCAATAAATACGATATAATTCAAAAATCTTTCTTTTGGTTTTTTCTTTTTTGATTTCACAGGAATCGTGTCAACTTCGTTGTTTATGTGAGCAATACATTTTGAAGAAAAAATACATGACTTACAATCAGGGAAAGGAGTACAAACTAGAGCACCATATTCCATCATAGCTTGATTAAAATCACCTGGATTATCAACCTTGCTGATTAATTTTTTTCCAATTTCTCTAATATTTCTTTGCCCTTTTAATGAGTCTATTGGGTTTTTAAGTCCATAATATCTGGAAAGCAGTCGTAAAACATTTCCGTCAACAACTGGATTATACTCATGAAAGCAAATAGATGATATAGCGCTAGCAGTATAGTCTCCTATTCCATTTAACTTAATTAATTCATTATAAGTATTTGGAAATATACCATTTAATGTATTAGTTATTTTTTTTGAAGTTTTATGAATATTAATTGCCCTATTGTAATATCCTAGACCTTTCCACATTTTTAAGACTTCTGATTCATCTGCAGAAGAAAGACTTTCTATAGAAGGAAATTTTTTAATAAAATTATTGAAATATTTTTCTCCCTGAACTACACGAGTTTGTTGAAGAATAATCTCAGATATCCAAACCCTATATGGATCAATATTCTCTCTCCATGGTAATTCTCTTTTATTATTTATATACCATTTAACTATTTGATTTTCAAAAGACATTTGTGAAATATTCTAAGGGTAATTATATATTACTAAATCACTAATTTAAAATATAAATTTATATATTTGCTAGCCTTAAAAGCTAATTGTATAACCAATATAACAGAAAATGACAAAGGCAGATATTGTAAAAAATATATCGGATCAAACGGGAGTTGATAAAACTGATGTTCAGATGATCGCTGAAAAATTTATGGAGGAAATTAAAAATTCTCTCGAAAACAATAATAATGTTTACTTAAGGGGTTTTGGTAGTTTTATAATCAAGACTAGAGCAGAAAAAACAGGCAGAAACATATCAAAAAATACTGCTGTTATTATTCCCGCTCATAATATTCCTGTATTTAAACCTTCAAAAACTTTTGTCAAATCTGTAAAACAAAATGTGCCAGTTAGCTAATTTTAAAACTAGATAGATATGCCTAGCGGTAAAAAAAGAAAAAGACATAAGGTTGCTACTCACAAGAGAAAAAAAAGAGCGAGAGCAAACCGACATAAGAAAAAATAGTGTTCGGGATTACACTCTAAACAAATCCCAAAGTTCTTTGAAATAACGGATAACGAAAGTTATATTATTGTTGAAAAATGTTTAACCTTTCTGCTTAATAGTAGAAATAATACTTAAAACAGTGAAAAAAGAATTGATTATAAGATCAAATTCAAGTGCTGTTGATTTTGCAATGCTTAGCGAGGGTAGACTTGTAGAGCTAAATAAAGAAGTAGGTGAAAACAAATTTTCTGTAGGTGATATTTTTGTTGCAAAAATTAGAAAAACTATTCATGGATTAAATGCTGCATTTGTGAATGTAGGCCATGAAAAAGATGGTTTTCTTCATTATCATGACTTAGGACCTAAATTGTTATCATTATCAAAATTTGTAGATCAAATTGATACCAAAAAAGTGAAATCTTTTTCATTTAGTAAATTTGACTTTGAGAAAGATATTCCAAAAAATGGTCTTATTGGAGATTGTTTAAAAGCAAAACAAACAACTTTAGTACAAATTATCAAAGAGCCAATATCTACAAAAGGTCCCAGACTGAGTTCTGAGATTTCATTAGCAGGTAGATTTATGGTTTTGATTCCCTTCTCGGAGAGAATCTCGATTTCACAAAAAATTAAAAGTCAAGATGAGAAAAAAAGACTAAAAAACTTAGTCAAGAATATAAAGCCAAAAGGTTTTGGTGTAATAATTCGTACTGTAGCAAAAAATAAATCAGTAAATGAGCTAGAAGGAGATTTAAAAGATCTTATTCTTAGATGGAAAAGACTCTGTATCAACTTAAGTAAATCAGATTCTTATCCAACTAAAATTTTAGGAGAGATAAATAGAACAACATCAAAGCTAAGAGATATATTTGATGATTCATTTTCAAATATTTATCTAGACGATCCTAACTTACATAGTGAGATTAAAGACTATATAAAGCTTATAGCTCCAAAAAAATCATCTATCGTTAAACTCTATAAAGGAGTAACTCCAATTTTTGAAAAATATGGAATTGAGAGACAAATTAAATCTTCATTTGGAAGAACAGTCTCTATGCAAAAAGGAGCATATCTAATAATTGAACATACAGAAGCTCTTCATGTTATTGATGTAAATAGTGGAAATAGATCAAATAAATCAAAAACACAAGAAGAGACTGCTATGGAAGTAAACTTAATTGCATCTGCTGAAATTGCCAGACAATTAAGACTAAGAGATATGGGAGGAATTATTGTAGTAGACTTTATAGACCAAACAAAAAGAGAAAACAGAAAAAAGTTGTTCGATCATTTTTGCCAAGAAATGGCAAAAGATAGAACTAAGCATAAGATTCTTCCACCAAGCAAATTTGGTTTGATTCAAGTTACAAGGCAAAGAATAAGGCCTGAAATGAACATAAAAACTAAAGAATTAAATCCTAATAAGGATTTAGAAGTGGAAGCACCTATTTTATTAGTAGACAAAATCAATACTGAACTTAACAGAGTTGTTAAGAATGCGCGTTATAAAAAAGGAGCAATCTACATTCATGTGCACCCATTTGTAGCAGCGTATATAGATAAAGGTCTATTTTCATTGAAAAATAAGTGGAGTTTCAATTATAAGAGGATAATTAAAGTTATACCTCGAGACTCTTACTTATATCTTCAATATAATTTAACAGATAGTAGATCAAAAATTTTAAGATAAAATCTTTTTAAAAAACCGTTTAGAATTTCTAAACGGTTTTTTTTATATTATATCATGGAATCTTCAGTAAAAAAGAAAATAGAATACTTTTGTGCGTACCAAGAAAGGTGTCACCTAGATGTCACCAAAAAATTGAATAAACTTGGCGTATTTGGTGATAATGCAGATGAATATGTTTGCTATCTAATTGATGAGAATTTTTTATCTGAAACTAGGTTTTCTGAAGCGTTTGTAAGAGGGAAATTTAATTATAATGATTGGGGTAAAAACAAAATAATTAGAGAGCTTAAATCAAGAAATATTTCAGATTGGAATATTAGTAATGCATTAAAGCAAATAAACGACTTAGACTACAATACTAAACTTAAAAAGCTATGTGTAAAACAAGTTGAGTTAAGTGATAAACCTAAAGCAGAGTTAAGAAACAAAGTAATTAAGAGTCTGTCCCTTAAAGGGTGGGAGATTGATTTAATAATTAATCAGATTAATCAACTAATAAAGTAACTTGATTATTGCTCATTTCAACTGTGCCAGATTCTATCTCTAATATTGTCTGCTTTTCATTAAATTCAAATCTATCTTTTACATCTTCTTGTATAGTCATCTTACCAATAATCTTTACTTTGCCCTTTGTAAGATTAGAAACTATTGGTGCGTGATCATTTAATACTTGGAAGTCACCATGTGATCCAGGAAAAAGAATAGATTCAACATCTCCTTTAAATAAAGTTTGTTCTGGTGTAATTATTTCTAAATACATTATTATTTTGTTTCTGCTAGCATTTTTTCACCAGCCTCTATAGCATCTTCTATTGTTCCTTTAAGGTTAAACGCAGATTCCGGAATATGGTCAAGTTCACCATCCATAATCATATTAAATCCTTTTATAGTTTCTTTAATGTCAACAAGAACTCCTGGGATACCTGTAAATTGTTCAGCTACATGAAAAGGTTGAGATAGGAATCTTTGAACCCTTCTAGCTCTAGCAACTGCTAGTTTATCCTCTTCCGATAGCTCTTCCATACCAAGAATAGCAATAATATCTTGTAGTTCCTTATATTTTTGCAGCAACTCTTTAACTCTTTGTGCACAATTATAATGATCGTCTCCTAAAATCTCTGGAGTCAAAATTCTTGATGTGGAATCAAGAGGATCTACAGCTGGATAAATTCCTAGCTCAGAAATTTTTCTTGATAATACTGTTGTTGCATCAAGGTGAGCAAAAGTTGTAGCTGGTGCAGGATCTGTTAAATCATCTGCTGGAACATATACTGCTTGGACAGATGTAATTGAACCATTTTTTGTTGATGTAATTCTTTCTTGCATAACACCCATTTCTGATGCCAGTGTTGGTTGGTATCCAACAGCAGAGGGCATTCTTCCTAAAAGAGCTGAAACTTCAGAACCAGCTTGTGTAAATCTAAATATATTATCTACAAAGAATAATACATCTTTTCCTTGACCATCAGCACCACCATCTCTAAAATATTCGGCTATAGTTAAACCTGAAAGTGCAACTCTTGCTCTTGCTCCTGGAGGCTCATTCATTTGACCAAACACAAATGTTGCTTTAGATTCTAATAATGCTTTTTTATCAACTTTACTTAAATCCCACTCACCTGCTTCCATAGATTTTTTAAATTCTTCACCATAATTGATAATATCAGACTCTATCATCTCTCTAAGTAAATCATTTCCTTCTCTTGTTCTTTCTCCAACTCCGGCAAAAACTGATAAACCACCATGACCTTTGGCAATATTATTAATCAACTCTTGAATTAAAACTGTTTTTCCAACTCCTGCCCCACCAAATAAACCAATCTTTCCTCCTTTTGCATATGGTTCTATGAGATCAATAACTTTAATTCCTGTAAACAAAACTTCCGTAGAAGTTGATAACTGATCAAATGCAGGAGCATCTCTGTGAATAGACATACCGTCATTTTCAGTTTTTGGTAATACTTCGAGTCCGTCAATAGGATCTCCTACTACATTAAAAAGTCTTCCATATACATCATTACCTATTGGCATTTGAATTGGATTTCCTGTAGCAACCACCTCAGTTCCTCTGCTTAATCCATCTGTAGAGTCCATTGATATTGTTCTAACAATGTTTTCTCCAATATGTGATTGTACCTCTAAGACAAGAATGGTTCCGTCCTTTTTCTTTATTTCTAATGAATCATAAATCTTTGGAAGTACACTATCCTTAGATGAAAATTCTACATCAACAACCGCTCCAATTACTTTTGAAACTTTACCTATATTTTTTGACATTTTTTATGTTTATAAAATTAAAGTGCAAATATATGTTCTTGGATTAAAAATTAAAAGATAATAGCCCCTCAATTATGATAATTTATTAAGATGAAAATTATTATTACCCAAAAGCTTCTAAATTGTTTTAGCTCTCTTTCATTAAATACAATATATTAGCTAATAATTTTATTATTTATGGCATCTAAGTATATTGATATTTCTACAGTTAAATTTTTTATGAATAGTGTTCAAGAACTAGCAAACGTCTTGGAAAAGAAAAGGTTTGTTGATCACGATCTTGAGTCTGTGAATCTATATATTGACTCAGTTAAACAATTTGCAGACAAAGAGTTGTTTCCATATTTCAAAGAAATGGATGAAAATCCTGCTCATTATAAAGATGGTTCAATTCATGTTCACCAACAAGTTGAGAAAATGATGAAGGAGGGTGGTTCTATGGGCTTAATCGCTGCACCATTTAATTATGAAGATGGAGGCTTACAATTGCCCTTACTTGCTCATACAGCTGCTAACTATATTTTAGATGCTGCCAATAACCATTTACCTGGTTATTCTGGTCTTACTTCAGGAGCTGCCGAGCTAATTGTAGAATTTGCTAGTAAAGATCTCAAAGAAAAATATACACCAAAAATGCTTACAGGTGAATGGGGTGGGACTATGTGTTTAACTGAACCACAAGCAGGAAGCTCATTGTCAGATATAGTAACTAAAGCAACTCCGATTCATGATGGAAAATATAAAATTAGTGGTCAAAAAATATTTATCTCTGGAGGGGATCATCAATATGCTGATAATATAGTTCATTTATTATTAGCTAGAATAGAAGGAGCTCCAGCTGGAACAAAGGGAATTTCTTTATTTATTGTGCCAAAAATGAGACTACAGGAGGGTGGGGAGCTTTTATTTAATGATGTTACTACTGTAGCTGATTTTGAAAAAATGGGTCAAAAGGGATATTGTACTACTCATCTTAGTTTTGGAGATAAAGATGATTGTCAAGGTTATCTTGTAGGTGAAGAAAACAAGGGTCTAAATTATATGTTTCTAATGATGAATGGAGCTCGTATTGCTGTTGGTCGAGGAGCATCGGCTATTGCTTGTGGTGCTTATTACGCTTCACTAGAGTATGCCAATGAACGTCCCCAAGGTCGAAAACTTTCATCAGATGGAACAAAGAATTTAAAAGATAAACAAAGCTTAATTATTGAACATCCTGATGTAAGACGTATGCTTCTTCTTCAAAAGTCAATGGTTGAAGGGTCAATGAATTTAATCTTTAAAGCTGCAAAATATTATGACCTTCAACATAACAGTAATGATGATATAGAAAAACACAAGTATCATACTTTATTAGAAATGATAATTCCTGTAGTTAAAACTTATCCTTCGGAGGCTGGTATTTACTCTATCAATAATGGTCTTCAAGTTCTTGGGGGGTATGGTTTTTGTTCAGACTTTATTCTTCAACAATATTATCGTGATATAAGAATCTCTTCAATTTATGAGGGTACTACTGGAATCCAATCACAAGATCTTCTTGGAAGAAAAATGATGCTTAACAATGGTGAAGGCGCTAAACTATTATTAGAAGAAATTAAGATGACAATTAAAAAGGCAGATAAAGATGATGAACTAAAACAGTGGGCTTCATGTTTAAATGATCAACTAGATCAAAGTCAAAAAATATTATTTCATCTTATGCCATTTGCAATAAAAGGAAATTATGAAAGATTTTTAGCTGATGCATCAATTTTTATGGAATTCTTCAGCCTAATTCTTGTGGGGTGGTCTTGGCTAGAAATTGGTGTGGCTACTAAGCAAGCTTTATCAACTAAAAATAGTAGTTTAGATTCAAAATTCTATCAAGGTAAGTTAGATGCTTTAGAATATTTTTATGTTTATGAGCTTCCTAAAACAAAAGGGTTATCAGAAATTCTTCTTCATCCTTCTTCTGTTACAATAAAAAGGAAAGACAAAGTGATTAATTAAAATTCAATTTTTTGTTTTTCTATTGATATTTTTGCCATTCTAGCATATGCTTTAACAACAAAATTTAGATGTTTAAACCTTGGATCCTTTGTTAATCCCTTTTTATATCTAAAATATATCTGTTGAACAATAACAGCTATTTTAAAAAGCCCAAAAACAAAATAAAAAACAATATTTTCAATCTCATCTCCAAACTTTTTGGAATACATTTCTAAAATTTCACCTCTCTTTGGATTGTTCTCTTCAGAGGTAATATTTAGATTTATTTCTCTCATATAATCAGGATCATCTTTGTTTATCCAATATGCAAGTGTGGTGCCTAAATCCATAAAAGGATCCCCTGTAGTACACATTTCCCAGTCCAGAACTGATTTTACCGATAGAGTTTTTGAGTCAAGAACTAAATTATCATATTTAAAATCATTATGAATTAACGAAACATGAGATGATTCTGAAATATTGTTGTTTAACCATTCCATTACAAAATTTATTTCAGGTATGTCATTAGTTTTTGAATTCTGATACCTCTTTGTCCAACCCTTAACTTGTCGATCACAATATCCAACTGGCCTACCAAATTCACTAAGACCTATTTTTTCAATTTCTAATTTATGGAGCTCAACAAATGTATCGACAAACTCAGATGCTATAAAATCGTATTGTGTTTTTTTTATTAGTATTTTTTTAAAATTATTACTCCTTAAAACTGTTCCCCTAATTCTTTCCATTATATAAAAATCAGATCCTATAATATTGATGTCATTACAATAATGAAATGGTATAGGTGATTTTTTATAATTGTCTTTAAGAGCAGATAAAACTTTATATTCTCTGCTCATGTCATGGCCTGATTTAACTTTTGCTCCAATAGGGGGTTTTCTGAGTATGTATTCTTTTTGATTAGATTTAATTAAATATGTCAGATTAGAAAAACCCGATGGAAATTGAAGAATTTCAAAATCACTTTTATTTATTTCTAAAAAATTTGATAAATAATTAGAGAGGCTGGCATAATCAAGCTCTTCGTCTTCTCTTATTTTTGTTGGATTATCATTATATGTTTCTGACATTATAGGTTTGAATATGAGCTTTATTTTTTATATGATTTTAAAATAAGCCTAGCCAATCTGCTTTTATGAACTTCATCTGCCCCATCATATATTCTTGCTGCTCTTTCATGTCTGTAATACGATGATAAAATTATATCGTCTGTAACGCCTAATGCTCCATGGACCTGAATTGCATTATCAACAACTTTTTGAAGCACATTAGCACAATAAAATTTTATAATAGATATTTCTGATCTTGTTTTATATGTTCCTTGAGAATCAATTTTTTTGGCAGCATCTTGCACCAATAATCTTGCGGCATTAATCTCTGCTCTTGACTCTGCAATCCAGTTTTGTATAGTCTGTTTTTCTGACAACATTACACCTGGAGCTATTTCTCTTGAAACTGCTCTTTCACACATTAAATTAAATGCTCTTTCACACATTCCTATCCACCTCATACAGTGATGAATTCTTCCAGGTCCTAATCGTTTTTGTGCAATCGCAAAGCCTTCTCCTTCTGATCCTAAAACATTTGTAATTGGAACTGAAACATTATTAAATTTAATTTCTGCATGACTTTCCCACCCTGCTCCAGGATGTCCCATGATTGAAACATTTCTAACAAATTCAACGCCTTCTGTTTCCAATGGAACAATGATTTGACTAGCTTTTTTATGAACATCCTCTCCATTCGGATCAGTAACCACCATGACTATTGCAAAATATGCTCCATCAAAACTTGAGGTAAACCATTTATGTCCATTTATAATATAGTTTCCATCTTCTTTTTTTGCAGTCGTTCCCATTCTTGTTGGATTTGAACCAGCATAATTAGGCTCAGTCATTGCAAAACAACTTCTAATTTTGCCTTCTAAAAGTGGCTGAAGGTATTTTTCCTTCTGTTCTTTAGTTCCCGTTTCAATTAAAACTTCCATATTACCCGCATCAGGAGCTTGGCAATTAAAGACATAAAATCCATAGGGACTTGCACCAAGTATCTCGCTAACCTCACCGTGTTGTTCTAGTGTTAACCCTAAGCCTCCATATTCTTTAGAAACTTGTGGTAGCCAAAACCCCATCTTTTTAACCTTATCTCTTAATTCGTTTAGTTTTGGTAATTTTTCACTCCACTCAGAATTAACAATCCAAGGTTCTAGTGAAATCAACTCATCATTAATAAATGTTTTAATTTGATGTTTTACTTCTTTAAAGTTCATTGTTAATACTTATATAAGTTTAATTTTTTTAGTTTGGAAGAGAATAAATCAATGAGATTATCTCAGCCACACAAACAGGCTTAACCTCTCCTTCAACTTCAAATATAATTTTTAATGTATACTTTGCTCCACCTGAAACCTCCTCAATATTTGTTAAGGATACCTTCCCTCTAAATTTTGAATTCGCAGGGGTTGCGTTTGGAAATCTCACCTTTTCAAGTCCGTAGTTTACTGCTAATGCTATGTTATTAAGTTTTAGTGTTTGAAACACAACCTGAGATGCATAGGATAATACATGAAACCCATGTGCTATAGTTTGTTTATAAGGTGAATACTTTGCAGCTTTTTCTTGATCTATATGAATCCACTGTTTATCTTGAGTTAATTCTGCAAATGTATTTACTTTATCTTGTGACATTTCAAACCACTGCGAGACACCAATTTCCTTTCCAAGATATTTATTTAAATCTTCAAGATTTTCTATTTCTGTTGAATAAGATTGTTCCATAATATAAATTAATTGATCATGTATCCCCCATCTATATTAAATGTCTCTCCTGTTGTATAACTAGATGCTTCAGAAGCAAGATAGACAGCTATCCCAGAAATTTCTTCTGGTTCAGCTGCTTTCCTAATTGGTAAATCTTTCAGCCATAATTCTAACATCTCTTCATTTTGCCATAAAGCAGAACTTAATTTTGTTTTTATTAGTCCCGGGCATATTGCGTTTGACCTAATACCATACTTACCCCATTCTTTTGCTTGAGATTTAGTTAACATACTAATTGCAGCTTTACTAATTGAATATATTCCTAGTCCTTTATCTGGTTTGTGTCCTTCTACAGAAGAAATATTTATGATTGTTCCTGATTTACTATTTTTCATATGCTTCATCGCCATATTAGAAAGTTTAAATGCAGCCTTTACATTAATATCCATTATTTTATTAAAAAGTTTTTCATCTGCATTTTCCAGTCTATCAAAAACAGGGTTGATTCCTGCATTATTAACTAGTATATCTATTTTACCATATTTTTTAATTGTTGTATCAATCAGACTTTTCAATTGATCCTCTTCTCCTACATGACATTCACATGCTAGTGCTTTATATCCATTCTTTGTAATTTTATTGGCTATTTCATCTACCGCCTGTTTTGATCTACTGCTAACAACTACGGTTGCTCCAAATTCTGCAAGAGCCTCAGCAATTGATGCACCAATACCTCTGCTTGCTCCTGTAACAATTGCAACCTTGCCAGATAAATCAAATAGTTTTGTATACTTTTTTGTCATTATAAATACAATTATGTTAACGTAATATACTAATTGATTTAATTATCCTTATACGAATGCAAAATAAATACAGAAAAAGATTTTATGATAAAGTTTAATGAGGTTGTATGTTTTTATAGATGAAAATAATCTTATATATTTAATAAAACTGATCTATAATAATTTAGATAAAGAACGGAAAATAATAAAAACCAAATAATTATGAGTGCAAATCAAGAGCAATTTGAACTTAACTTTTACAAATGGGAAAAGGAGTTAAAAGATAAGCCATACTTAAGACAACCTATAGGTGAAGCATGGGAAGAATATACATGGGGTCAAGTTGGAGATATGGCCAGAAGATTAGCCTCTGGGCTTAAATCTCTTAATCTTAGGGAAGGTGCGCATATCGGGATTTATTCAAAAAATTGTAGAGAATGGATTATTTCAGACTTAGCAATTGTAATGGCTGGATATGTTTCAGTTCCTTTCTTTCCTTCTTTAAACGGTAAAGAACTTGCATACATTATGGATTATGGAGATGTTGATGCACTTTTTTTAGGTAAAATTGAGACATGGGATGATATAAAAAATGACTTACCCAAAGATATGCCTATGATTACATTTCCTAATTATGCTGGCTGTTCAAATGTTGATATAGGGCATAAATGGCATGAATTTATTGACAAACATGAACCGATAACAAATCCACATAATCCTAAATTATCTGATTTATGGACAATAATATTTACCTCTGGCACAACGGGAAATCCAAAGGGAGTTATGCTAACATATCAAGCAATTGACGGAATTAAAGTTGTATTAGATGACCCCGATAACCCTTTAGGGATTAAACATGATGGTAATAATGAATTTATATCTTATCTACCGCTAAATCACATTTTTGAAAGAGTGGTTATTGAATGGACTTCTTTTAGATACGGTGGAACAATTTCATTTGTGGAATCGATTGAAAAGTTTGGGCAAAATCTTAAAGATGTCCAACCACATGTTTTTGCTGCTGCTCCTCGAGTTTGGACTAAACTTCAAATGGGAATCTTATCTAAATTTCCTCAAAAAAAATTAGACACTTTACTAAAAATTCCGGTATTGTCAAGTATACTGAAGAAATTAATCAGGAAAGGACTTGGTTTTGGTAAAGTTAGGGTGACTGTGTCAGGATCAGCTCCTATGCCAGTTGAATTAATTGAATGGTTTAGAAAAGTTGGAGTATATATAACCAACGGATATGGGATGACTGAAAATTGCGCTATTTGTAGCTCGGTTGATGGAAAAGATTTTGGTAAATTAAATACTGTTGGAAAACCTCAAAAAGGTGTGGAGATTAAGATCGAGAAGGAAACAGGCGAAATACTTATGCGAGGACCATTTGTAATGATTGGTTATTATAAAAATGAAGAGCTGTCAAATCAAACATTAAGAGGGGGTTGGCTTCACACAGGAGATAAAGGGTTCCTAGATGATGATGGATATTTACACATAACTGGAAGAGTAGCTGATAGTTTTAAAACTTCAAAAGGAGAGTATATTGAGCCACTTACTTTGGAACAATATTTTGTTAATATTAATGAAATAGAAGAAGTTTGTGTAGTTGGTCTTGGAATTGCTCAGCCACTTTGTCTAATTCAGTTGTCCGAAATTGGTAAAAAAGCATCAAAAGATGCTCTGTCAAAAATGTTAACTGAAACACTTAATTCAGTTAATAGTGAACTTGTTAATTACAAAAAAATATCAACATTGATAGTTGTAAAAGATGAATGGACACAAGAAAATGGAATTATTGGACCAACACAAAAACTTAAAAGAGGAGCTCTTGAAGATCTTTACTCTGGAAACTACCTTAAATGGCACGAATCAAATGAAAAATTAGTCTTTGAATCATCATCAAATCACTCTCAAAAATTTGATTCATATTCATAAGAATAATTCTAATTACAGTTAATGACATCACCTGTATTTGGTAGGTGTAAAAAATTATATTAACTTGAATTCAAATCAGATGAAGTAT
>JADHQW010000125.1 GCA_016777705.1 Alphaproteobacteria bacterium
CCACAACATCAATTGTGTTATCCTTAGATGTTATTTTTAAACATTTTTTACGCATGATTTCTGCGCCAGCTGCAATCATAATAGGGTTGTGATCTTGCATTTTAATTGCCGTTAAGAATGATGAAATTTGTGAATCTGTCGCTTTACCACTCATGATTATTTCAAAAGCTAATTTACTTTGTTGGTGATTTAACTTTTTTCCATCAGTTATTATTTTAAGAAGATTTTTAAAATTTTCATTGCTTTCCATCAGTTTTCTTTTTCCTCATTGTTGCATTTGATAATTAATCTTATATTTTAACGAATTACAATATTTTAATTAATCAACATTATGTTTTTTATTTGTTTATTATAATGTGGTACTATAGAACTCACTTAATTAAGTCATTGAAAATAAATGATTTAATTTAATTTAAATATGTTGACTGTACAACATTAAAAATGTAGAAAGTAGAAAATACTTTAATATAATTCAAAAGGAAATTAAATGGCTTTAAAAGGTACTTATACAGCCAAGCCCTCAGACATTACAAAAGATTGGTTTGTAGTTGACGCTGAAGGATTAGTTTTAGGACGTTTAGCAGTTATTATTGCTAATAGGTTAAGGGGAAAACATAAAGTTGGCTTTACTCCTCACATGGCTTGTGGAGATAATGTAATTGTTATCAACTGTGAAAAGGTAGTTTTAACAGGTAATAAAAGAACTCAAAAGACTTATTACTGGCATACAGGCTATCCTGGAGGAATTAAAGAGAGAAAAGCTGATAAAATACTAGATGGTAGGTTTCCTGATAGAGTTCTTAAAAAGGCTGTAGAGAGAATGATTCCAAGGGGGCCACTTGGCAGGCAAGTTATGAGGCAGCTGCATATATATGCTGGTAATTCACATCCGCATGAAGCTCAATCTCCAAAAGTTCTAGATGTTAAATCTATGAATAGAAAAAATAGTTAAGGGTTTTTGTAATGACTGAAGAGAACAAAGATATTAATAATTTAAGTGATTTATCAAAATTAAACCAAACTGAAGAAAGTTCTTCGATAGAGCGTGAACCTAAAATTGATAAATTAGGCAGATCATATTCAACTGGTAGAAGGAAAGAGTCTACTGCAAGAGTTTGGGTAAAAAGAGGTACAGGAAAAATAACAATAAATGGCAAAGATATGCCTCTATATTTTGCTAGACCTGTATTACAAATGCAATTAAATTTTGTATTTGATGTAACAGAAAGAAAAGATCAATTTGATGTTATTGCCACTGTTAAAGGTGGTGGCCTGTCAGGACAGGCTGGTGCTGTAAGGCATGGCTTGAGTAGGGCTTTAAGTTTATTTGAGCCCGATTTAAGAAAGCCTTTAAAAGTAGCTGGGATGTTAACTAGAGATTCAAGAGTGGTTGAACGTAAAAAATACGGAAGAGCAAAGGCAAGGAAAAGCTTTCAATTCTCTAAGCGTTGATATTTCACAGTACTACTGTTCCAAATTATTCAATAAAATTCAGCACTTAACCAAAACTAAGTGCTTTTTTATTAATGCACGTTTGATGCGTGCTTAACAAAGTCTTTGGAATTGTTAGAGTTGCATGTTAAAATTTAAACGTATTAATCAATTAATGATTACAGTTTTACGATGACAAAGTATTTAAATAAAATTGATTTAGATGTTTTTAGGTAGTGACAGTTTAACACTCAATAACCATTCTTTATGTGCAACTTCACGTTTAAGTTTTTTTGTATAGTTTTTTTTACTTTGATTGTTCATTTCAAAATCTATTAAACGCTCCTTCTACTAATATCCTTTTCACATGCATTTGTGTGGCTTTAGTAGTCTGACTAGGTGATTGACAAAATGAATCAATGGCATAATATAATGTATTAATATTGTCAATTAGCTTGGGAATTGTCCTTGTCAGTTAAGCAGGCATTCTATCTAAATCAATAGGTTCTAGCTATAATGAAAGATATATCTTCAACAAGTTTTCAGCAAATGCTTACTTACAAAGGAGGAGGCACTGAGAAAAAATAGGTTCTTCTTTTTTCAGAGGTAAAACTGGAGTGCAATTAAACCCATACAAGAAAGATTATGATAACAACCTATTTTTAAAAAAATATATATTAAAGGGTTGGGTGCCCGATCACCCTCCTATTTCGCAAGATACCCAAATTACTGCATTTGGCAGTTGCTTTGCTCGAAATATCTCTAAACATCTAGCAAAGAGAAAGTTTAACATGACTTCGGCGTCATCCCCAGAAATTTATATTTCCTACATGGGTGAAGGAATGGTAAATGTTCACGCCATAGCGCAGCAATTTGAATGGGCTTTGGAGGATAAAAAAATTCCAGATGGTTTGTGGCACGGTTGGAAAGCAGAAGATTACGGCGTATCAGAAGATGTAAGGTTGAAAACGAAGGAAGCTTTTTTAAAAACAGATTTTTTTATAATTACTCTAGGACTTTCTGAGGTTTGGGAAGATACGGTTACAGGTGAGATTTTCTGGAGAGCAGTACCTCTTAAAAATTATGATGAAACCCGCCACAAATTTCGCGTTCTAACTATGGAAGAGACAAAATTAAAACTGGAAAAAATTTATTCTTTAATTCGTCTCCATATTCCTAAGGCTCAAGTTCTATTTACCCTTTCGCCAGTGCCGCTTGCAGCAACATTTCGTGACATTTCATGTATAACTGCAAATTCTGTTTCCAAGAGTATTTTGCGCGCGTCACTAGATGAATTTTTGAGGGAAAAAGCAATAGATAACAGAATTAATTTGTTTTATTTTCCATCATTTGAAATTATTTCAGAGTTGTTCTATGAGAAATTTTTGGATGATGGACGCCACCCCAAACCTGAAATTATTGAACTGATAATGATTATGTTTGAAGGTAGTTTTTGTAACAGCAAAATTGATTGGCACCAAGTGGAGCAATCATTTAAAGAATTAAGAAAGAAAAATTTAATGGATATATTAGCTGAAAACTAGCAGCTGAAAACCACACTTCGCAAGTGATGAGTGGGTAAACTATTTTTTTTACTATTGCTGGATCTTTTTAGCAGTTTCGTGAATTCATATGTTATAAATGTTGAAAGAAATATATAAATTTTGAAAGTAAAAACAAGAGTTTATAATGATTATAGTTTCCTAAAAGATAATTTTTGTTATTATTTTTTATTAAAAGGTGTGCTTTGCACACCTTTTTTTGTTTATTAATTAATTTATAAATGTTCTAAGTAGTTATTTAAAATAGGATTACATGATGAAGCCCATTAAAATTGGAATTGCAGGACTTGGTAATGTAGGTGACGAGGTTGCATATCAACTGATAAAAGGTTTCAGAGTACAAAACGATCAATTTAAAATTGAGTTACATGGTATTTCTGCAAAATCTAAAGATAAAAAAAGAAAGATAGACACTGAAAACATACCTTTTTTTGATGACCCAGTTTCTATGTCTAATTCTCCTGACATAGATGTTATTGTTGAATTAATTGGTGGTGATGAAGGTGTTGCCAAGGATTTATGTTTTTCAGCACTCAATAATAAAAAAGGACTTATAACGGCTAATAAAGCTTTAATCGCCAAGTATGGAAAAGAGCTTGCTGAGATAGCTGAAGATAATAACCTATTTTTCTCTTTCGAAGCTTCTGTTGCAGGTGGTATTCCTATTTTAAAGTTGATTAGAGAAGGTTTAATCGTAAACGACATCACAAAAGTAACTGGAATATTAAATGGTACAGCGAACTATATTTTATCAGAAATGGAATTAAATGAAAAAGACTTTGATGAGGTTCTTGTAGATGCTCAAAAAAAAGGGTATGCAGAAGCTGACCCTTCATTTGATATAGATGGAATTGATGCTGCTCACAAGACTATTATATTATCAGGTCTTGCTTATGGCAAAATGCCAGATGTCAAAAATTTATCCATAAAAGGCATTAGAAATATTACTTTAAATGATATTAAATATTGTTCAGAACTAGGATATAAAATTAAATTACTAGGTAATTCAGAAGTCTCATTTAATAAAAGTACTAAAGAAGAGTTCTTCTGTTCAGTAGAGCCATGGTTAATTCCCAAAAATTACGGGCTGTCTAATGTTTCTGGAGTACTTAATGCAGTTCAAGTTCAATCTAGTTTGGCTGGGAGTGTTATGATTACTGGAGCGGGGGCTGGAGGAGAACCTACTGCATCTGCTGTACTAGCTGATATTGTTGATTTTGCAAATAGAACAAAATTACTATCTTTTGGTAGAAATTCATCAAAAATAAAAAATAATTATAAAACAAATACTTATACTGAAAAATTTAGATTTTACTTAAGGCTCAATGTAATTGATAAATCTGGTGTGCTTGCAAGTCTTACTTCTATCTTTAGGGATCACGAATTGTCAATTGAAAGTTTTATTCAAAAATCTAATCATGAAGATAAAACTGCTGAATTAGTTATAATCACTCATGAAGCTAGTAAATTAATGCTAGATAAGGCGCTTTTATCTATAAATAAGTTAGATGGAGTAATTTCAGACCCTGTTTGTTTAAGTATATACTCATAATAAATTAATTTATGACATTTGATAAAACTAAATTATATAATTCTAAACCATCTATTTTGGATGCCGAATGGTATTTGCTAACTTTAGATAATGAAACTCACAGATTAGTTGATTACTTATATCAAAAATACAAAATACCTAATTATATTTCTCCACATTTATCATTTAAAGGCATGAACTTTGAAAATTTTGATGATTTTCTGTTTCCTAAACTAAAGAACTTATTACCTGATCCATTTGTATTTCAAGATTTAGAAAAGGGCGTTAAAAGATTAGCAGAAGAGGTGCTACACTCTAGACCAATTGGAATTTTTGGTGATTATGACGTTGATGGTGCAACTTCAGCAGCTTTGATTGCAAATTATTTAGAGTATTGTGGATGTAAAACATTTATTCATATTCCTGATAGATTTTTAGAAGGTTATGGTCCTAATGAGAGGGCGCTTAAAGGTTTGCATGAAAAAGGAGCTGAGTTAATTCTAACTGTAGATTGTGGAATTTCTTCTTTTGAGCCCTTGAAAGCAATGAGTTCGGTTAACTTAGACCTTATTGTTATAGATCATCATATTCCAGATACTATCCTACCGCCAGCATATGCAATTATAAATCCTAAAAGAATTGATACTCAAAAAGGATTTGAAGATTTATGTGCTGCAGGTGTTAGCTTTATTTTTTTGATTGGTTTAAACAGAGAATTAAGAAGGAAAGGTTTTTTTAGAAATAAAGAAGAACCAGATTTATTTAAATTTTTAGACCTTGTTGCTTTAGGAACTGTATGTGATGTGGTTCCATTAAAAGGTTTAAACAGAGCTTTCGTAAAACAAGGTTTATCAGTGATGAAAAAAAGAGAAAACCTAGGTATCAGAGCTTTATGTGATGTAAGCAAAGTTAATAATCAACCTAATACTCAGGCATTAGGCTTTTCTTTAGGACCTAGAATAAACGCCGGGGGAAGGATAGGTAATAGTGAGTTGGGTGTTTATCTTTTAAAAGAGACTGATGAAATTAAATCACTTGAGATTGCTTCGAAATTAGATGATTTAAATAAAAAAAGAAGATTATTAACTGCTGAATTAGAAAAATCAGTCATTGGACAAATTGAAAAAATTATAAACATTAATAATAATACCAAACCAAACGCAATAGTAGTTAGTGGTAATGATTTTCATGAAGGAATAATTGGTATTGTAGCAGGTAAAATGAAAGAGTTATATAATCGACTTGTTTGCGTGATTTCTATAAATCAAGACGGGATATGTAAAGGTTCTGGAAGATCTATTAATGGTATCCCTTTAGGTGATATAATTTTAGAAGCCTCCAAATTAA
This sequence comes from Alphaproteobacteria bacterium, assembly GCA_016777705.1. GTDB lineage: Bacteria > Pseudomonadota > Alphaproteobacteria > Puniceispirillales > Marisalimonadaceae > Marisalimonas. The sequence continues at coordinate 5,872 of JADHQW010000125.1, forward strand.
AAATTATTCATTCAGGCGGAGGCCATGATATGGCTGCTGGTTTTACGGTTAAACAGGATAAAATTAATACATTTCGTGATTTTCTAATTGAAAAGGTAGATTTACTTATGAATAAGGAAATTCCCAAAGTAAAACATTTTGCTGCATCAGTTATTCCTATTTCGTCATGTACCTTAGAATTAGCAGAGTGGTTAGAAGACTTAGGGCCATGGGGAACTGACATGGAAGAGCCAAAATTTATTATTCCTAATTCTAAAATATCATCTTTAAGAAAATTTGGATCTAATCAAGAACACGTATCATTTTATATTACTGACAGATCGTCTACAAAATTAAAAGTTAAAAAGTTTAACATTCTTAATAGTCCCTTAAATAAAATTTTTGATAATTACGAGAATATAAACTTGAGTTTTTTAGGAAGATTAAACATAGATACTTGGAATAATAGCAAATCTTTAGAAATGATGTTGGACGATATTATTTATGCAGATGATACTTGATTTTTATTTAAATTAAAGTTAATAACATTCTAATATGGTCCCTTCGTCTAACGGTTAGGACACCGCCCTTTCACGGCGGCAATACGAGTTCGAATCTCGTAGGGATCACCAC
>JADHQW010000126.1 GCA_016777705.1 Alphaproteobacteria bacterium
TTACTAGCTATCAAGGAACTGACATCATTATTACTTTTTTTAATCATAGATAAAAGAGGATCTTTGAATAAATTGTCACCTTCAAAATACATTCTAGTGTTTAAGTTCATATTTATACCTCTTGAAGATATTGAAAATGTTATATGTGGACTTTGTAAGCTACCATCAAAGTTTTGAACTGAACCTGGTTTGACAGTGCTTAGTTTGTATTTTTTAGAAATACTATTTGGTACAAATCTAGCAAAACCATTGTCAGGCGTATAAACTCCATTTTCATCACTTTGCCATGTTTCTAGCATCACATCATCTAAGGCTTGTCCACTCCCATCAAATACTGAACCACTTATAGAAATAAAATCATTAGTATCTTTATTAATGAAAGGTTTTTCTCCTAGATCATTTTGGAAAACACCGTTGATGTTTATTGTATTTGGAAGACAACCTATATGTAAAAATGGACCAGCTGTCTGGAAAGGTGTTTCGTCAGCAATATTTTTAGGATAATTCAATTTATAAGCCTTCTGTTCTATTTTCAAAGAAAGTTTGATTTGAACCTCTTAAAATAATGTCAAACTTATACGCTAATAACTGTTTAGTATTTGATTGAGTTATATCTAGAGATCCTATCAAACTTTTTTTTGCTTTTTTGTCTGGAATAGAGTTAACCATTGGACAAAAATCAATAAGTGGGTCGCCTTCGAAGTACATCTGAGTAATTAATCTTTGACCAAAACTTTTACCAAAGATTGAAAAATGAATATGCATTGGTCGCCATTCAACTCCCCTATTAGGATAAGGATAAGGTCCCGGTTGTATCGTAATAAATTCATAAGAACCGTTATTTTCTGTGATGAATCTTCCACAACCTGCAAAATTAGGGTCTATAGCTGCAATATTTTGGTCTTTATTATGAAAGTATTTACCACCTGCATTTGCTTGCCAAATTTCTATTAAAGCTCCTTCAATTGGTTTTAAAAATTGATCTCTTATTGTTCCATGAACTATAATCTTATGTCCTATTGGTGATGCATTATTTTGAGAAAAATTTAACGTTAAGTCATTATCAAATTTTCTAATTATATTTTTGTTAAATATAGGGCCTAAAACTTCAGATGGAGAAGACGGGAAAAAAACTTTATCCTTTTTAGGCGCTCTTAGAATAGATGATTTATAATCAGGATAATTTAATTGTGGTTGTTTATCGTAGTTTCTTTTAATTAATGATTTTACTGCCATCTAAATATCCTAAACTCTTAAAGTTCCTCATAAGGTAAACCAACATAATTCTCTGCCAAAACTGTTTGAGAGGCAATTGAATTTTCTAAATACTCTAATTCTGAATCCTGGATTCTTTGATCAAAAGATGTTTGTTCTGGAAATTTATGAAATGTTGTTGTCATCCACCAACTAAATCTAATTGCTTTCCAAACTCTTGATAAAGCTTTTGTGGAATAGTTTTTTAAATCTTTGTCATCATTAAATAGATAATGTTTTTTTAGCCCCTTAAATAAATAATAAACATCAGAAACAGCTAAATTAAGACCTTTTGCTCCAGTTGGAGGTACAATATGTGCAGCATCTCCTACCAAAAACAAGTTATTCCAATTCATAGGTTCACAGACAAACGATCTTAAGGGAGCTATTGATTTTTCAATAGAGGGACCTGTAATAATTGATTCAGAAGCTTCTATCGGAAGTCGTCTTTTTAACTCTTCCCAAAACCTTTTATCATCCCAAGCTTCAACTCTATCATCCAATGAAGTTTGTATATAATACCTACTTAGATTATTATTTCTCATCGACGCTAGAGCAAATCCATTGCCGTGATTAGCATATATTAATTCTTCTTTAACAGGTGGAGTTTCAGATAATATTCCCAACCATCCAAATGGATAAATCCTTTCAAAAACATTGATTAAATTCTCAGGTATTACTTTTCTACTTATTCCATGATACCCATCACAACCTGCAACAAAATCACACATAATTTTATTTTCTATTCCATTTTTTTTAAAAGTTACAAATGAATTTATTTCACCTACTTTCTGAGGTAAAACATCTTCTGCGCAATTTATAATATTACCATTTTCTTTTTCTATAATTTCATATAAATCTTTTGTAACTTCAGTTTGTCCATAGACTGTTACATGCTTATCAGTCAGTTTTTTTAGATCTATTCTAAATCCATGGTTTTTAAAGGATAGTTCAATACCGTTATGTTTAAAACCTTCATTGTCTAGTCTTTTTGAAACACCTGCTAAACGTAGCATCTCTATAGTTCCATTTTCTAGAACTCCAGCTCTTATCCTTCCTTGCACATGTTCTCTAGATTGCTTTTCAAGAACTACATTATCAATATTTTCCAAGGATAAAAGTCGTGATAAAAGAAGACCTGAGGGGCCTCCACCTATTATAACAACCTTAGTTCTCATATGATTTTACCATCAGATTATATTATCTTTATTTCAAAAAAATTATTAACAAAAAAACACATAAACTTATTTGTATAAAATTAATTAAAACTGAAACCCTGTGCAAAATATTAAATTTTTTTTCATTATTATTATCTTTTGCTTTATTAATAATTGGCATTAAAAATTGCCTAGAAAAAAGGAAACCTATTATTATCAAAAGAAAGACAATTAGAGACATATTGTTTTTATCAAATATTGCTATAATCAAACCTGTTAAACTTAAGACAAAGCCAAAAAGATAATATTTTGGGAAAAATATCCTTAGAAATTTAGATGATTGCTTATCATCTAAGACTTTAAAAACTGAAGTTGCTACTACCACTGGAAAAAATATCATAAAACTTAGTATTGCCGCAGTAATTAAAATTAACAAAATCAAATCCTAGTAAATTTTCAAAAATTATGTGTTTAATCTTAAATTAGTAATATAAACTATAGAAATATTTAATAAAGATTTTTTGAGAAAGAATTATGGATAAAGAGATAATACCCTATTCAGTTGAGACTTTAATTTCTGAAAAAGATATAAAAAAACGAATTACAGAATTAGGCGAAGATATAAATCATTTTTACAAAGACACCAAAAAACTTTTGGTAGTTGGGTTATTAAGAGGTTCTTTTGTGTTTATAGCTGATTTAGCACGTGAATTAAAAATACCTGTAGAGGTGGATTTTATGACTGCCTCAAGTTACGGTAATTCTATGCAATCTTCCAACAATATAAGGATTTTAACGGATTTAAACACAGACATAAAAAATTTAGATGTATTATTAGTCGAGGATATAATTGATACTGGTCATACACTAAATCAAGTTATCAAACTTCTAAATAACCGAAAACCTAAAAGCCTAGAAGTATGTTGCTTATTAAATAAGTTCTCCAGGCGTGAAACTGACATAGAAAGTAAGTGGGTAGGATTTGATATCCCTGATGAATTTGTAGTTGGATACGGTATTGACTATGCGCAAGATAATAGACACTTGCCATTTATTGGGAAGGTTGTTCAGTAGTAAAGTGGGAATGACTAATTATTTACCATAGGCAAGGATAATCGTGGAGATTGTCATAGTCATTCCCATTGATTAAATGCTTGCAAATTATGTGCCGTTTTTTAGATATATTACTAAAAATTAATATCATAAGGTTTTGTTTTTTTATGTCTACTAGCTCCAAGGTTTAATAACTATTTTAATAGCATTATCAATTCTTTCTCTTGCATACTTTAGTGCCTTAGGTAATTCATCTAGATTAAAAGTATGAGTATGGACTAAACTTGCATCAAATCTTTTTTGTTTCATGAACTCCATTGCTCTATGAGTTGCACTTTTACCTTCACCCCTAATACCATACATATAAATATTATTTATAACCATGTGAGGTATATTGATACTGATTGGCTTATGAGGGAATGCTGCCAAGCATATTTTTCCTCCTCTATTTGTCATCATTATTGCGTCATTGAGTGCCTGCTCAGTTCCAGCACATTCTACTACGTAGTCAGTACCTTTTGTGCCTACAATATCTTTAACTGCTTTAACAACATCAGTTTCATTTTTAACATTTAAAGTATAGTCAGCACCAAGTTTTGTTCCAATTTCTAAGCGACTATCTCTTGTGCCTATAAGTATTACTGGACCTGCTCCAAGTGCTTTTGCAACGGCAACCCCAAGTAAACCGATTGGCCCAGGGCCAATCACAACTACGCTTTCGCCTGCAATTAATCCTCCTAATTCTGTCAAGCCATACATAGTTGTTCCAGCTGTTACAACCAAAGTTGCCTCTTCATCTGACATATCATCTGGAACTTTTATTAATGTATTTATGTTATTGACTGCGTATTGCTTAAAACCGCCATCTGTAGTAAAGCCATTTGCTCTATGACCTTTATTCACCTCTCCATAATTAAGTCCATAATTATGACAAGATGTATACATACCCATACGACACCTTTTACACTGACCACATCCAGAATGAATTTCTACAGTTACCCTATCTCCAATTTCAAATTCATCTACTGCAGGCCCCAAAGCTACTACAGTGCCCATATATTCATGACCTGGGGTAAAATTTTTGTTAAAAGGTAAGCCTCCCTCAATCATAGCTGGTGGACCATGACTGATTACGTCTAGATCAGTGGCACAAATTGCAACGGCATCTATTTTTACTAAAACTTCTGCTTTATTTGGCATTTCAACTTTTTTATCAACTAATGATAGATTGTCAGGGTCACCCAAGACCCATGCCTTCATAGTTTTGGGAATTGGAAATTTTTCTGAAGTTTTCCCACTAAATTGATATGGCATACTGAATCCTTTTTATTTAAATGAATCCACGTAATACAGGATTTGTCAAATAAGTTTATTTTTTTGAAAGCATCATCTTTTTCTTATGTTCACGCCATGTAGTAAACAAACCAGATCCTATTACAATAGTAACGCCTACTATTATCATAAGATCTATACTTTCTGAAAAAATCATTACACCTATTATTGAGCCAAATACTAATTGAAGGTAAGAAAAAGGTTGTATAACAGATGCTTCTGCGATCTGTAACGTTTTAACCATTAAAAAATGCGAACCAGAGCTAAGTATGCACATGGTCAAAAGCCATAAGAAATCTTTTTGAGGGATAGGCTCCCAGATAAAAAAACTGATAACAGTCATAGTAACTGTACCACCTATACCAGTCCAAAAAAAGCTTGTAACCGCTGTATCTAACCTAGACACATAACGCGTTAATATTAAATAAACTGCAAACATTACAGCTCCGATGATAGCAAAAATAGACCCTTCAGAAATGACACTGCTACCCGGTCTTAAAATTATGAGGACTCCTATAAAGCCTGTCAGTATAGCAGTCCATCTTCGCCAACCAAATTTTTCACCCAAAAAAGGAACTGATAAACCTGCTACAATAAGAGGGTAACAAGCTATAATCGCGTGAGTCTCTACTAGCCCCAATAATGTGAATGTATAAACAACAAGACAATTATTTAAAGACAAGATAAGACCTCTAGAAAACTGAACATAAGGTTGTTTAGTCTTTATAATCGTTGCAAAACTATTTTTGATAAATATACATGAAATTATGATTATCAATGCAATAAACCAATAACGAAATGTTACTAACGTGAATACATTATTAGTTTCAGCTAGAAATTTTGAGACACCGTCCATAGTTGAAAACATGAATGTTGTAACAACCATTAAACTTATGCCTAACGAGACATTATTTTGCATGAATTACTCTGTCTTAAGGATATTATAACTTAGTATCTTAACTAAGGTTACATAACAACAAATAAAAATAGAGGCCAAAGGCCTCTATTTGAATTTAAGGGAGGAAATGTTTAATTACTTTCTAAATAAATTTACGACTGTAAATAAAAATGTTTAATTTAATTTATATTATTTTGTAAACTTATCACTTTTTCTAAATGAATATCCGCTTCTTCTAATTGATAGATATCAAATTCAGATATAGGTGAACGACATAAATCAGTTATAAAAATTTCTTCTCTTACTCGAAGCATTTTTGAAAATTTAATAGCTATATCTATATGTTGATGAGTAAAAGATAAAATAGGTAGTATTTTGGAAAACAAATCTCTTGCTTTATTTATTTTTTTTTCAATAAATAAATTGTAGATTTGATTATATATAACTTCCATAGTTGAGGGAATAAAAGCATGAACCCCTCTGTTTAATGCCTCTATCATTCCCATTATCGCCCAGCCTCCACTTAAATGGAGTTTATGATCTGTTGCTTTTAAAATTCTTGAATATTTTGGACCTGAATTAAGAACTTCTATTTTTAACCCTTTAAATTTTTTTATATTTTCAAATAGGAGTAAAATATCTTCATCATTCATACCGTTGTCTGTCCAGGACAAATCTTGTATCATTAAATTACTTGGTCCCACATCAGCAATTTCGTTAAAGCATTCTGTCAATTCATTACCATTCAAATTATTAGGTGTTTGGCATAAAATCCAATCAGCTCC
>JADHQW010000127.1 GCA_016777705.1 Alphaproteobacteria bacterium
ATTAGTTTCGTCTCCAATTTTGATAAGATCATTGTCTCCTCTTAAAACGGAACCAAACCAAATACCTACATTTTTTCCTAATTCTACTTGCCCCAATACATGAGCTCCAGGCGCTATCCAGTAATCACCTTCATTTGGGAATTTTGGGCTCTTGTCCCCTAAACTATATACACTCATTAATTTCTCCAACGTCAAAAATTATTATTAACATATTTTTTATATATGCTTCATTATATTATACCTACATTCTTTAACACAAATTTTAGCATTTTTTAATGAATAATAAAGTTAACTCTATTTCATAGTCTGCATTATACAGATTTGAGGCGCCTCTCATCAAGTCTTATGATTGACAGGAATAAAAAATATACATTATCTTTAAACAAATAATACTAACTAACTTCAAAAAGAGAATTGTTATGAATTTGATAAATAGCTCCGCTTCTTTAGGTGGCGAAATAGTTGGAATAAAAATAGATGCAAAATTAACTAAAGATCATATTGATTTTATAAATACCTCTTGGGATGAAAGATTGGTTTTAGTTTTTAAGAATCAGAATGTTGACGATAAAACGTTAATAAATTTTAGTAAAAATTTTGGTGAATTAGATCCACCAGGTCCCAATCCATATGGAATAACCTTTTTACCAGAATTTCCAGAAATTAATGTTATTTCAAATGTCAAAAGTAAAGAAGGTACGCCAATAGGTAATTTAGGAGACGGCGAAGCTGTATGGCATGCTGATATGACATACCAAGAAATTCCTCCCAAAGCAGGAATTTTATATTCATTAGAAGTACCAAAAAATCAAGGTAACACTCATTTTGCAAATATGGCTTTAGCCTACGAAGAGCTTCCAAACGCTTTAAAGAGTAAAATAGAGGGTAAAAAGCTCATTCATGATTCTGCGCATAATAGTGCCGGCATGCTAAGAAAAGGCCACTCAGAAATAAAAGAACCTTCTGAAACGCCTGGTGCCAGACACCCAATTGCAATTACAGATCAAAAAACTAATAAAAAGTTTCTTTTTCTAGGGAGAAGACCACACGCATATATAATTGGCTTAGATATAAATGAAAGCGAAGATCTATTGGATGCCATTTGGGAACACGCTACACAAGAAAAGTATACGTGGACACAAAAATGGGAGAAAGGTGATTTATTAATGTGGAAAAACTTGAATGTTCTTCACAAAAGAGATGCCTTTGATCCTAACACTAGAAGGGTAATGCATAGAACTCAAATTAAGGGTGAAACAAAGATTTATGCATAAATGATAAAGTAATTTATAAAATATTATAATAGCTATTTGAAAAAATGATTTGAATTAAATTACTGTGGCATGCAAGCTTTTGTAAATATTATTAATATTGGGAGGACAATATGACAAAAATAAAAACTTCTTTAAGAAGAAATATAGTCAAAGCAGGTTTAAGTATTGCCACTGTAGCAGGTCTAAGTACTTTTGGTTTAGTTTCTATAGCAAATGCTGACAAATACCCAAGCAAACCTATTGAATTAGTAATTCATGCAAAATATGGTGGAGGAACAGATACAACAGCAAGAATGGTATCTATAAGAACGAGAAGAAACCTAAAAACAGATATATCAATTGTAGCAAAGAGAGGCGGTTCAGGAGCAAAAGCTCAAAACTACGTATTATCTAAGCCTGCTGACGGTTATACAATTATGGCCCTTACACAATCTCATCTTTACACAATGGCTCGAGGAAAGTCTAAAATGAAGATAGATGATATTGTAGGCGTTGCAAGAGCAATGGATGATCCCACTTTTGTAGCGGTATCAGGTAAAGGTAAGTTTAAAACACTAGAAGACCTGGTGGCAGCTTCTAAAAAAGCTCCATTAAATTGGGGCGTGGCTCAAATCGGAGGAACAGAGCATATTGGTCTAGCTCAATTTGCTAAAGAAGCAGGTATTAAATTTAAAGTGGTACCTTTTGGATCTGGAGCTCAAATGGTTCAAGCCCTTATGGCTGGGAAAATCGATGCCACATTGCCAAATGTTAGTGAAGCTGCAAACCAAGTAGCAGATGGAAGTTTCAGGGCTTTAGCTGTAATGGCAGAAGAAAGACTTAAGGATTATCCAAATGTTCCTTCTACTTTCGAAAAAGGGATTAAGGCAAAGTGCTCTACAACCAGAGGATATGCTGTATTAGCTTCTACACCTCAGCCAATTATAGATCAAATATCAAAAGCAATGGTTAAAGCAATGAAACATGATGTTTTTGCTAGTTACCTTGCAGGAGCAGGTCTTACAGTTGAAAGCAGTGTAGCTGGAACTAAGATTTGGGATAAACACTTAAAAGCAGAATATAAAGTTGCTGCTTCAGCATTACAAGAACTTGGTTTAGTTAAATAAAATTAAATCTGAGGTTTTAAGAAAAATGTCGACCAAAAAAAATGCACCCAGTAACCTGGGTGCACTATTAAATAAAAAGGACACCATCATTGCTTTATTGATGATTGCTTTAATAGGATTCTTATGGTTTGAAACTACTAAATTTGAAAAAGTTCCTGATTTATTTTCTAATAATATACCTCCTGAAATGTTTCCTCAAATTTTACTTATTATAATTTTAGGAATGATTCTAATTATCCCTTTTGAACATATTTTTTTAAAGAAAAATGGTAAAAATATTGATGCAGGAAGAGATAAACCTATAGAAAAATCAACTTTAGGAACTATGGTTATTTTATCTACTATTGTTGCCTCATCACAAATTTTGGGAGCAGCAATAACAATAATAGCTATAAGTATAGCCTTACCTCTTTACTGGGGTGAAAAACGATTAAAAGTATTAATACCTTACATAATTGGATTTCCCTTATTTGTAATTATTTTATTCAATATTGTTCTGGGTGTTCATTTTGAACCAGGATTACTCGAACTAATTAAAAATTGACGAGGATTAAACTTTGGAAGATGTAGCAAAAGGTTTAGGGTTATTATTAGAATTTGAAAACATTATTTTGATTCTTTCAGGGGTTTTAATTGGTGTTTTAGTTGGAGCTTTACCAGGTTTAAGCTCTCCTATGGCTATTGCTTTATTAATTCCATTTACGATTTCTTTAGATCCTGTTGCTGCTATATCAATGATGGCTGCATTATATTGCGCAGGAACATTTGGAGGATCTATTACCGCTATTTTAATCAATGCACCAGGTGCGCCTCCCGCAGTTGCAACTGCCTTAGATGGCTATCCTATGGCTAAAAATGGTGAGCCAGGAAGAGCTCTCGGTTTGGCAGCAGTCTCAAGTGTCTTTGGTGGTGTTTTTAGTTTAATAATTTTTATTTTTGCAGCACCTTTATTAGCACAGCTAGCCCTAGAATTTGGTCCAGCAGAGTATTTTGGTCTTGCTGTTTTTGCTTTGTCAATGCTTGCATCAATGAGTGGAAAATCATCTTTAAGAAATCTTATTTCTGGATTAGTGGGAGTTTTAATTGGTACTATAGGTATACATTTAACCACCGGTGTAGAAAGATTTACGTTTGGCAGTCCTGATCTTGAAGAAGGAATCCACTTTGTCCCAGTTCTTATAGGATTATTTGCAGTAAGCGAATTATTTAAACAGTCTGAAAAATTAAATGCTGTTGTAGAAAGAATTCAAGCTAAAGCTTTGAAATTACCGTCTTTACTCGAATTAAAAAAGCTTAAATATACTATACTTAGATCTTCTGGGATAGGTACTTTTATTGGGATACTTCCTGCTGAAGGGTCAACTGTAGCTGCTATTATTGGTTATAATGAAGCTCGAAGATGGTCAAAAAATAAAGATCAATTTGGCAAAGGGTCTCCAGAAGGGATTGTAGGTCCTGAAGCTGCTAATAACGCAGCAGCAGGCGGAGCTATGGTTCCAACGTTGGCCCTAGGAATTCCTGGAAGTGGTTCAACAGCATTGATTTTAGCAGCTCTAATTATGCATGGCTTTAGACCAGGGCCTTATTTAATCAGTGAAACGCCAGAGTTTGTATACGCTATTTTTGGAGCTATGCTAATTGCCAACCTAGGTTTTTTATTTATCGGATTAATTGGTGCTAAATTCTTTTCGTTGGTTGCCTTTATTCCTAAAAAGCTACTTTGGCCTGCAGTTTTTATTTTTTCAATGATTGGTTCATATTCATTTGCATCATCAATGTTTGACGTTTGGGTTATGTTAGCGGCGGGTCTTGTTGGATATTTTATGGATAGAAACGGATTCTCAGCCGCCCCTCTAGTCATGGGCTTGATCTTGGGTAAATTAGTTGAGGAGAGCTTTTCTCAATCGATGATCATACATGACAACAATTTTTTTGCTCTATTAGAAAGCCCTGTTGTTTTACTATTTTTTGTTCTTACCTTTTTAAGTTTATCTTCTCCATTTTGGGTTAAGTTTTTTACTAAAAAAGCAGTTTCTAAATAAGAAAATTATATGAACAAAATAAACAAATCATCTGTTGCTGAATTTTTTTCTGATTGGGCATACTCAATCCAAGTCAAAGACATTCCTCAATCTGTGAAAAAAAAATTAAACATCATTGTTATGGACTCAATAGGTCTCATGATTTCAGCCAAGAACGAACCTTATATCAAAAGTTTGGTTGAGGCTCTAGACGAAAAAGGAGATTGTAGCCTTATTGGTCATAATAAGAAAGTTAGTCCTTTTAATGCATCTATTATTAATGGCACAGCTGTTCACGGCGAAGATTTTGATGATACATTTGAAGGTACCCCGGTTCATGTTGGTGCCGTAATGGTTCCAGCAATGTTAGCAGTTGCTCAAGCTAGAAACCTATCTGGTAATGAGTTTCTTAAAGGGCTTGCAATTGGTTCAGAACTTATATGTAGGCTTGCTCTAGTTGCTCCAACAGCAGTACATAGGCAAGGGTTTCATCCCACAGCTATTTTTGGAGCATTTGGAGCATCAATAGGTATATCATCTGCTATAGGAAATTCTAGTAACCAAATGGTTAGCTCGCTTGGTATCGTAGGAAGTATGGCATCAGGCATTATAGAATATTTAGCAGAAGGTACTTCTACAAAACGTCTTCATCCAGGTTGGGCAGCAGGGTGTGGTTGGCAGTCAGCTAACATAGGAAAGTCAGGGTTTGTTGGTCCTAGAACTGTATTTGAAGGTACTCACGGTGTTTTTAATACTTTTGCTAAAGCAACTATTAAACCTAATTTTTCTTATCTCACCAAAGACCTTGGAAGCAGATGGGAATGTGAAAAATTAGCTATTAAACCTTATGCATGCGGAACAATGGCTCAACCTTTTATTGATTGCTCTATTAAATTAAAATCTGAAATAAGTAATGTTAATGAGATAGATAGGATTGTAGCAAGAGTGGGTGAAGGCACAGTACATAGATTATGGGAGCCTCTCGAAGAAAAGCAAAATCCATCTTCTCCTTATGGAGCAAAATTTTCAGTTCCATATTGTATTGCAGTAAGTCTTATTGATGGACAAGCTGGACTTAAACAATTTACAAAAAAACGGCTACAAGACACATCTTTATTAAACTTAGCATCAAAGGTATCCTATGAAATAAATCCAGATGACGAATATCCTAAGAATTATACAGGAGACATAACTATTTTTAATAAAAATGGAACGACCATTTCTGCCAACCAAAATTGTTTAAGAGGAGGAAAACTTTCTCCTTTAAAAGAAGAAGAAGTTTATAAAAAGTTTGAAGAAAATTTAAAATTTAGCAATGTTAAATCAGATGAGATTACGAAATTATGCGGTAAAATTAATACTATCTTTAATATAAAAAATCTTGAAGACATAGGATAATTTAATTTTTATATAATATTCTTTTACAACCCTTTCCTTTTATTAAATCAATGAATTTTTTCCATTTAGTATTATAATCTGCCCTATTTACTACCCATTCAACATGATCGTTTTTACTTTTGGAAGGGTTTATCTTTATGCCCCATAATCCGTCAACTTCATTTGGAACTGCAGAATATCTAACATCGGTTATAATTGTTTTATCTTCCCCAACACCAAGATAGCCTTGTGAAAACCAATTAAATCTTTTTATGTCTTTGTATTGCTGACTATCTTTACTTAGCTTATCAAAATCAAGAAAAGTATTTAATTTTTTAATTGTAGTTCCCTGACAATGTTCTGTTTCTAATAATAACCTTACTGCATCCACATGATAAAAATTGTTTTCTTCATATATTACTTTCCATAAAAGCAAGTTACCCAAGCTAGGTTTAACTGTTAATTTTGTGTCTCCATGCCCTCTCATCTTTGCTAAATATTTCCCTGCCTCTTCGGCTCTATTTTTTTGAACAACACCCATTCCAAGGAAAAGAAAAATATAAATGATACCTAAAAAAGATATAAATTTATTTTTTCGTAAAATAGCAATGATTATAAGTATTATAATGGGTACAGTTAAAAAAGGGTCTACTACTGAAATATTATTCCATGAAATTCTCTCATCAG
>JADHQW010000128.1 GCA_016777705.1 Alphaproteobacteria bacterium
CAAATATTAATCATTCTATAAATCTGTTCTAAGTTCCATTATTGCAGAAAGTATAACAACGGCAAATAAAGCAAGTCCCATTCCTCTATTCACCCAGACTTGTTTATTAGACGCTAAAGACCATTTCTTTAAACTTATACCTAACCATAACCAGAATATGTGTATTGGTATCCAGATTGAATTTACTATTAAGAACTTAGTTAGAATCTCTACATTATATGAACTTATCCCAAGGGACAAAACAACAAATAAATGACCTTGTACAACATAGGCCTTTGGATTAACAAATTGTAAAAAAATTCCTTCATATAATTTTGGTGCTTTTGAAGTTTCTTTAAATCCTGTTTTATTATCTGAAGTAGCTATCCTCCAAGATAGAAAAGATAAATAAGACAATGATAAAACAAGAAATGTTAATTCAACACCGTCAATTTCAAATAAAAATTGTTTAAAACCTAAAACAACTAGTAAAGCAACTCCATTTGTACCCAAGAATAAACCAATGAGATACATAATACCGACTCTCCAACCAAAGCCTGCACCAACTCCAGCCAAAGAAAGGACACCAGGGCCAGGGGTTACCATCATTAAAAAACTTATAATTATATAAGAAGTCATGGAAATACATAGAGCTAAACTCTATACCTTTAGATCAATTAATTTAACGTTTTGTAGATTTACTATACTAAGGATTAAATCATGGCAATATTATAAAAATAACTTTCCAGGATTCATTATTTTATTAGGATCAAATGCATTTTTAACCTTTTTCATTATATCTACAGCACCACCAAGCTCTTTTAACATATACTTTCTTTTACCTTGCCCAACACCGTGTTCTCCAGTACAAGTTCCATCCATTCTAATAGCTCTTTCAGATATTCTGATAAGAAAATCATCTAGTTTTTTTAACTCTTCATCACTCTTTTTATCTATCAATAAAGCTACATGAAAGTTTCCATCTCCCGCATGACTTACAATAGGACCTATTAATTCATTCTTTTTCATATCCTCTATTGTTTCTGTAATACAATCAGATAATTTAGAAATGGGAACACAAACATCAGTTGAATAAATTTCTGCTTCTGGTCTTACGGCTTTACAAGACCAATAAGCATCATGCCTAGCTTTCCACAACTTATTTCTATCTTCACTGTTTGACGTCCATTCAAAATCATTGCCTCCAAAATCTGATGCTATTTCACCAAATAATTCTGATTGCTCTTTAACAGACGTCTCACTCCCATGAAATTCCAGCAATAATAGAGGAGCTTCTGGTAAATTTGTTTTAGAATAATTATTTACAGCTATAACTTGGGCCGTATCAAGAAATTCAATTCTAGCTACAGGAATTCCTGCTTGAACTGTCATAATAACAGCATCGGTTGCATCTTTGACAGATGGAAAGCTTACCCTACCCCCTGCTATAACTTCAGGTATACCATAAAGTTTCAAAGTAATTTCAGTGGTAATACCCAACGTGCCCTCAGAACCAACCATTAAACGTGTTAAATCATATCCAGCTGAGCTTTTTCTTGCTTTATTAGCAGTTTTTATGATTTGACCATCTGGGGTGACCACTTCAAGCGCAATAACATTATCTTTCATAGTCCCATATCTAACGGCATTTGTTCCAGATGCCCGAGTTGCTGTCATACCTCCAATTGAAGCATTAGCACCTGGATCAATTGGGAAAAAAAGACCTGTATCTCTTAAATGTGTATTTAACTGTTCCCTCGTTACGCCTGGTTGAACTACCACTAAAAGATCTTCTTGATAAACATTGATGATTTTATTCATATTATTCATATCAATTGAAATACCTCCATATGGAGCATTTATATGACCTTCGAAAGAAGAACCTACGCCAAAAGGAATTATTGGACATTTGTATTCACTACAAATTTTTACAACTTTTTGAACATCTTCCTTTGTTTCGGCAAAAACAACACCATCAGGTAGCTCAGAATCGTGAATAGTCATTGTGTGAGTATGTTGTTCGAGGATACTTTTACTATTAGAAAATTGTTGACCAAACTCATCTTTGATTTTATTCACACAAAGTTTAATGCTTTCTTTGCTATAATCACTTTCTGTCCACGCTGAAGTGCTACCGTCCATATTTAGAAACCTTTTTTTTAATTAATTATTTATTTTACAAAATTTTACCGGGGTTCATTATCCCCTTGGGATCAATTTCTTCTTTTATCAATTTCATAAAGTCAACCGCAGGACCTAACTCATCAATTAAATATTGTTTTTTACCCTGACCAACTCCATGTTCACCAGTACATGTCCCATCCATACTAATAGCCCTATGCGCTAATCTTTCTAAAAAACCATTTGCGACGTCAATTTCTTCCTGTATTTTTGGATCAATCATAAGCTGAACATGAAAGTTACCATCTCCTACATGACCTACTAATGGACCAAAAAGATTATTTTTTTCAAGATCATCAATTGTTTCAGCAATACACTCAGATAATCTTGAAATAGGAACACAAACATCAGTTGCTATATAATCAGCTTCTGGCCTACAAGCTTTTACAGCATAATAAACATCATGCCTCGCCTTCCACAACCTGTTTCTTTCTTCAACATTTGAATTCCATTCAAAATTATCTCCTCCAAAATCTTTAGATATTTCATTAAATAATTCTGACTGTTCTTGCACAGATGATTTACTTCCATGAAACTCAAGTAACAACAAAGGAGATTCAGGTAAATTTAATTTTGAGTAATTATTTACAGCTTTTACTTGAGCAATATCTAACAACTCTATTCTAGCAACAGGAATTCCAGCTTGAATAGTCATTATAACTGCATCAGTAGCATCTTTAACAGTTGGAAATGTACATCTACCTGCACCAATTTCTTCTGGAATACCATACAACTTGAGAGTGATTTCAGTTATTACCCCTAAAGTACCTTCAGAGCCAACTATTAATCTTGTTAAGTCATACCCGGCAGAGCTTTTCCTAGCTCTACTAGCTGTTTTTATTATTTCTCCGTCAGGCATCACAACTTCTAACGAAATAATATTATCTTTCATTGTTCCATAACGAACAGCGTTTGTTCCAGAAGCTCTAGTAGAAGCCATTCCTCCTATGGAAGCATTAGCACCTGGGTCAATAGGAAAAAATAAACCAGTATCTCTTAAATATGTATTTAATTGTTCTCTAGTTACTCCAGGTTGAACTACTACTGTTGAATCTTCAGGATGAACTTCGATTATATTATTAAGATTATTCATATCAATTGAAATACCGCCAAAATTAGCATTTAGATGTCCCTCAAGAGAGGACCCTACCCCAAAGGGAATAATAGGACATCCATACTCACTGCATATTTTAACTGTCTTTTGAACATCTTCTTTATTATAAGCAAAAACAACACCATCGGGTAATTCAGGTGCATGTACAGTAGTTGTGCTGGTGTGTTGCTCACGAACAGATTGAGAAACTGAAAATTGTTGTCCAAATTCGTCTTTCAGAGCCCGGACTGCACCTTTAATGTTATACTCAAATTTATTAAAAAATTCATTATTATGTGTATCTTTAATTGTCACTTATAACCCTCAATTATTTCTAATAATATCATATTTTAAAAAAGATATTGAGTAAACTGTAACATTTCAATAAGAATTGTAATCACTATTTCTTAGAATTGTGTTTCTCGGGATCAAAATGAATAAAAATCATAAAAAAGCTATTTTTGTTGGTGAGTGCATGATTGAACTTAATGGAGATATTTCTTCTTTAGGAACTTCAAATTCTAACATGCAAGTCAACTTCGGCGGCGACACTTACAATTCTGCAGTCTATTTCAATAGATTGGCTGATCATAAAACTAATACGTTTTACTGTACTGCGTTAAGTAACGATAATTTTTCAAAGAAGATGATTTTAAGATTCAAGAATGAAAAACTAAATTGTAAATATGTCAGGACGGATGGCAGCACACCACCAGGACTCTATTCAATTGAAATAGACGAACGTGGCGAAAGAAGTTTTTCATATTGGAGAGATCAGTCGCCATCAAAAAAAATATTTGCAGGTTTAAATGGAAAAACTCTTATTAAAGATATTAGTAAAGCAGATATACTTTATTATTCTGGCATAACTCTTGGTATTTTAGACGAAACTCAACAAAATCAACTTATTGAGATTGGCCATACTGCAATAACTTCTGCTTTTGACCTTAACTTTCGAAATCAATTACACTCAGACAAAGAAAAATATAAAAAATTATTTAAACAAATTAACAAATCTATAGATGTTCATTTTGTATCATATGATGACGCTAAAGATTTGTTTAATATAAAAAGTCCACTTGAGATATTTGAAATACTAAATAATAATAAAAACTTAGTATTAATTAGGTATGAAAATAATATTATTTTTAGGGATAAATATGAAGAA
The DNA here is from genome assembly GCA_016777705.1 of Alphaproteobacteria bacterium. Lineage (GTDB taxonomy): Bacteria > Pseudomonadota > Alphaproteobacteria > Puniceispirillales > Marisalimonadaceae > Marisalimonas. The sequence continues at coordinate 4,422 of JADHQW010000128.1, forward strand.
ATAAAAACTATTAAGGTCCCCTACGGAGATGTTGTAGATACGACTGCTGCCGGTGACTCTTTTAATGGAGCTTTTCTGGCTTTATTTAACAATAATAAAAATATCCAGATTGAAGATAATATTTTAAAGTCCCATTCTATAACTCGTGAAGTAATTAAACATAAGGGTGCTATAATTTCTAAAGAATTTATGCCAAAACTGAATTAACAACTATAAAGGAATTTTATAAAATGCAAAAAAATCTACTTATAATGTCAGAAATGCCTCAGTATTTTGTAGATCTTGCTGATAAAAATTTTAATACTCATAAATTATGGTTACAAGATGACGAGGACAAATTCATATCTGAAATACAAGAAAAAGTAGATGCAATTGCTGTAATGGGTGGATATAAAATCACCCCAGAATTAATGAAAAGTATGACTAATTTAAAAATCATTGCATGTTACGGTGTAGGTTATGACGCAATTGATATAGCTTACGCTAAAAGTTTAGGAATTAAAGTTACAAACACCCCAGAGGTATTAAACGATGAAGTGGCAGATACAGCAATAGCTTTAATGTTATGTGTTTATAGGCAAATTCTTGAGGCCGACAAATTCGCTAGAAATAATTCCTGGGTTAATGGAGAATTTCCATTAACAAAGAAATTTTCTGGATCAAAGTTAGGCATCGTTGGAATGGGAAGAATTGGTAAAGCAATAGCAAAAAGAGCAGAAGCCTTTAATTGCACAATATCCTATCATTCAAGAAACAAAAAAAATGTTGAATATCAATTTTATGACAATTTAATTGAACTAGCTAAAGAAGTTGACACTCTATGTATAATAACACCTGGTGGTAAAGAAACAGAAAAATTAATTAATAAAAATGTTTTTGAAAATCTTGGATCAAATGGAGTGTTAATAAATGTTGCAAGAGGTTCAGTAGTTGATCAGGACGAACTTATCTATAGCCTCCAAAATAATGTTATTTTGGCTGCTGGATTAGATGTATACGTTAATGAGCCTAATATTCCAAAAGAACTAATTGATTTAAAAAATACAGTTTTGCTACCTCATGTTGCCTCAGCTACAGTTGAAACTAGAAATGCAATGGGACAACTAGTTTTTGACAACATTGAAAATTTTTTTGAGGGTAAGCCATTAATATCTCCAGTTGTCTAAAACTAGCTATTTTTTGGCAATTCTATTCCTGCATTTCGAGCATAAACTTTAGCCACAGCAGCATCATCTTCATGACCAAGACCTGATCCAGATGCAGCAATAAATTGCTGTAGTGCAGCTGAAGTAATAGGTGCAGAAAAGTTAGAACTTTTAGCAATATCTAATACTATACCTAAATCCTTTGGCCAAATGTTTATAGATGACTTTGGTGAATAATCACCATCTATAATATGAGGAGCCCTATTTTCGAGCATCCATGAACTTCCAGCACATTTTGAGATGACCTCTAAAAATCTTTCAGGTTCAATACCTTGAGTAATACCAAAAGTGATAGCTTCAGCCATTGCAGCTATGTGTACTCCAGCTAACATTTGATTTACAGCCTTCATTGCAGAGCCAGATCCAACAACTTCACCAAATTCAAAAACAGTCTCAGAAGTGCTGTCTAAGATTGGCTTAGCAGCAACAAGAGCATTTTTACTTCCAGAAACCATATAAGATAATTTACCTTGTGATGATTTTATTGATCCTCCTGAAATTGGAGCATCTAAGTATAAAAGTTCTTTATTTTCACAAGCAGCTGCCATTTCTTTTGCAAAGTTTGGAGATACAGTTGTACATACTATAACAAGAGTATCTTTTTTAAGTTTCTCTGCTATTCCTTCTTCTCCAAAAATAATATCTCTTGTTTGAGCTTCGTTTAAAACAACAATAATAACGGCGTCTAAATCACCAAACGGTATATCAGCGTCTAGACCACCCTCTTCAATAAGTTTTTTGTATTGAAGAGTATTTTTATCCTGACCATACACATTATAGCCAGAACGAATTAAAGACTGAGCTATTCCAAAGCCCATTGAACCTAGGCCAATAACAG
>JADHQW010000129.1 GCA_016777705.1 Alphaproteobacteria bacterium
TGTTTTCTTCATTACTTGTTCATGCAAGTCCGCCAAATATTTCTCCTTTTGGTAGAACCATTGTTTACCTCTCTTTATGTCATGTAAATAATCATATCCGCGAGTTTAAAAGAGAGGAATGGATTGCACATAGAGATTTCACACCAATTTCTAAACTTAATGATAATTGTTTGAATGAATTAGTTAATCAAAAAGTTACCGCCGCAGAATAACAAATATTTCTTCAAACAAGGAAAAACATAAATTGTTATCTATTAATTCTGTATCAAATTTTAGGGATGTTGCAATAGGTCCTAAGATGAAAAAAAATTTATTGTTTAGATGTGCTAAATTAAGCACTTTAAATAATGAGGACATTGTTAAATTAGAAAACATAAAACCATATGCTATAATTGATTTTAGAGATCCTAAAGAAATAAAAAAAGCTCCAGACAATTTATCAGATAATTTATTTAAAAAATATGTAAGCCTCCCTATTTCAGCTAATACTCTTAATAGAATGGTTTCTGAAAAAAATATTCAAGGTGATAACAGGTTAACATATGAAAAGGTAATGGAAGAGAGTTATAAGTTATATTTGAATAATCATAAACATGTCTGGAAAGAATTTATCAACATACTCCTTAATTCAAATTCAAATCCTATAATTTTTCATTGTTCAGCAGGAAAAGATAGAACTGGCATAGCTAGTTATATTATTCAAAGTTTATTAAATAGCTCTATCGAATTGATTTATGAAAACTATTTACTTTCCAATCAATTGTTGTCTTCAATAGCAGCTACAGCCGAACAGACAACTTCTTCAAAAAATGACGATCTTAAGATCACAAATGTAATGCTAAAAGCCTTAGGAAAAGTTAAAAAATCTTATTTAAATTCATCTATTTATGAAATAAAAGAAAAATACCAAACTTTAGAAATGTACATTTTTAATGAGCTTGGATTTAATGAAAATGATATTAAAAAATTAATAAAACTTTATTCTAATTAACAGGTAAAAGTATGTTTTTGCAAAACGCTATATCAAAAAGAATGCATGATAAAAATCCAGTAAAAGTAGCTTTAATTGGTGCTGGTAAATTTGGCTCTATGTTTTTAAGCCAAGTGCCAAGCACAAATGGCTTAGAAGTCTCTGTTATTGCTGATCTTAAGCCTGAAAACGCTATTAAAGCATGTAAAAATGTAGGTTGGAATGATGATTTAATTAAGAAAACTAAGTTTGTCGACCAAGGCGTTGAAGCAATAAAGTTGGATGAAGTAGACGTGGTTATTGAGTCAACAGGGTTCCCATCTGCTGGGATTGAACATGCAAGACAAGCTTTTCAAAATGGAAAACATATTGTTATGGTTAATGTTGAAGCAGATGTTTTAGCTGGTGCTGCTTTAGTTAAAGAAGCAAAATCTGCGGGCGTTGTATATTCTATGGCATATGGTGATCAACCGGCACTCACTGCTGAAATAGTTGAGTGGGCAAGAGCTTCTGGTTTTCATGTGACTAGTGCTGGAAAAGGGACAAGATATCAGCCTATCTATCATAAATCTACACCTAGTACAGTTTGGGATTATTATGGATTAACACACGAAGATGCTCATAAAGCTGGAATGAACCCTAAAATGTTTAATTCATTTTTAGATGGCACCAAATCTGCCCTAGAAATGGCTGCTATTGCAAATGCATGTGAATTAGAGGTTCCAACAAATGGGTTGTTATTTCCTCCTTGTGGAATGGATGACCTTGCTGAAATTTTAAAACCAAAAAATTTTGGAGGATTGTTAGAAAAAAATGGACAGGTTGAAGTTGTGTCATCACTTGAAAGAGATGGTCGTCCCGTATTTAAGGATTTGAGATGGGGAGTTTTTGCAGTTTTGCAAGCGCCAAATGATTATGCAGCCTCTTGTTTTAAACAGTATGGGATGAATACAGATAATACAGGTCAATTTTCTGCAATGTACAAACCATTTCATCTAATAGGCATGGAGCTTAATATATCTATATTTTCAGCTGCTTTGTTAAATCAAGCTACTGGACAGACACAAACATTTACTGGAGATGTTGTTGCTACAACTAAAAGAAACCTTCAAAAAGGTGAAATACTTGATGGCGAAGGTGGAGAGACTGTTTGGGGAAAACTTGTACCCTCTAAAACATCATTATCTACAGGAGCTCTTCCAATAGGTTTGGCTCATGGTATAAAACTTAAAAATGATGTTAAGGAAAATGAAATAATGAAATGGACAGACGTAGATTTTTCATCAAATGATCCGGCAATTTCATATAGAAAATCCATGGAAAATGATTTTAAATTTTTATTGGACTAACTGGTCCTTTATCTAAACGCCATACAAATCCTGAACTACCTTCTTTAGGGAAAAAATCCTTTAATAAAGGATCATGACCTGGAATAACTAAACTTATGTCAGAAGCTAAGTTTTTAATCAATTTAAAACCATTAAGCATATCTTCTAGATCTACAACAATTGGAAAAGGTTTACCGGTAAGAAAATTTTCATAAAAATGTGTTGCATCTGATGCTAAACACATATAACCATTTTCTGTTTTAACTCTCACTGATTGCAATCCTCTAGAATGCCCTCCGATTAGATGAACAGTAACACCTGGCGAAATAGCACCCACACCATTATAAAAAACAACTCTTCCTGAATACAAGTTTTTTACCATTTGACAGACGTGCTCGCCAGTAAAAGGCATTTTAATAGTGTCATGACACATACAAGGCCCAGTAGCGTAAGCCATTTCAACTTCTTGCATATGAAATTTTGCTTTGGGAAATTCTATTAACCCTCCAGCGTGATCATAATGAAGATGAGTAATTATTACATCAGTAACGTCTGATGCATCAATATTTATTGCTTTAAGAGCTTCCGATGGAGATCTTTGAATCGGCCTATTTCTTCTTTTTGCTTCATCGTAATCATAGCCCGTATCAACAACAATTACATTTTTTCCTGATTTTAAAACCCATATAAAATAGTCTATAGTATGAGCTTCATTAGAGTGATCATCAAAAATAAAACTTTCTTTTCTAGTTCTGTCTGACCTTTCTGCATACTTTAATGCATATACTTCCCATTTTTTCTCAAGAGCTGTTTCCATATTAAAACCTCTAACTACTAATGCTTAACTTCTTCTAATCTATCCGTTGCAGGAGGTGGAGTTGGACTGATATCAGAAATCATTTTATAAGTTTCTAAATCTAGTTTTATATCTATTGATTTAAGAGATGGTTTAAGTTGGCTTAAATTTTTAGCACTTATTATTGGAGATGTTATTGCGTCATTGTATAAAACCCACGCAACGGCTAATGAAATAGGATCTTGATCAATGCTACGAGCAAGTTTTTGAAGTTTACCTGCTGCTTCAAACATCCAGCTTTGACTATATCGTAATTTATACTTAGCATTTTCATGTAACCTACCAGAACTATTTTTATTTAATATGTTATTTTCCAGCTCATATTTTCCAGTTAACAGCCCACCACCTAAGGGGCTATAACTAATAACTCCTATATTTTCAGATTTTGCCATTGGTAATATTTCAACCTCAGCCTGCCTTTTAACAAGGTTATACATAGGTTGAAGTATATCAATATTTGGAAAGCCATTTTTTTCTGCTACTAATCTGGCCTTCATAACTTGCCACGCAGAGAAATTTGAAACACCTAATTGAAAAAATTTTTTCTCTTCTTTTAATTCTCTGAGAGTATTAAAAGTTTCTTCTAATGGAACCTCATCATCCCAATGGTGTAAGAAAAAAATATCAACATAATCTTGTTTAAGCCTTATCAAACTTTCTTCTAACTGTGACCTTATATTCTTGCCGCTTGAACCGCCAACTGAGCCAGCTTTGGTGACTAAAATAATATTTTCTCTATCCTCTTTTATTAATTTACCAAGAATTAGTTCAGATTTACCACCAGTATATACGTATGCCGTATCAAAAAAATTTATTCCACTGTTTCTGCAAGCTTCGTACATTTCATGGCTATCTCTTTCACTGGCACCATCTCCAAACTGCATTGTTCCAAAACAAAGAGATGAGTTTTCTAAATTGTTTGGGCCATATTTTCTAACAATTCTCATAAAGCAAAGCCTTTCACTAATTAAATTTTTTCATCCAACCCAAACCTTCTTCAGTAGTTGTCTTGGGTTTATATTCTGCTCCAATTATGCTTTTGTATCCAATTTTATATATTTCTGGAATTATATAATCAAAATCAAGCTCCCCTTTATCTGGTTCAGAACGATCTTGTACTGACGCAATTTGAACATGACCTATATAAGGTAAATGCTCTCTAAATCTTTCCAGAACGTTCCCTTGATTTATTTGTATGTGATAAAAATCAAACATAATTTTAACAAAATCAGAACCAACAAGTTCACAAATTTCTTTTGCCTGCTCAATCTTTGTTAAAAAATAACCTGGATTATCTTTTAAGTTCAAAGGCTCAATTACTAAACCTATATTGGTATCTTTAATCAATTCTTTTGCAAACTTTAAATTATCTATAAATGTCACTAGAGATCTAGTCGACAAGTCTGAAATCCCAGCCATAGCATGGATATTTTTTGATTTTATAATTTTTGCATACTCAAATGCTTGAACTATTGCTTCTCTTGCTTCTTTTATTTTTGATGGGACCGCTAATAGGCCATTATCCCCTTTTTCAGTATTTCCTTTAATAGTATTTATACCCATTACAGGAAGATTTACTTCATCAAGTGCTTTTTTTACATCCCCTGCATCATATTGATACGGATACTGAAACTCTACAGCATCAAAACCATTTTCTTTAGCCTTATAAATTGCTTCAATTTGAGAACATTCACTCCATAACAAACCCAAATTAGCAGAAAATTTATACATTTTTTAATCCCAATCTATATTAAATTTATTTATGACTGAACGAACTTGATTTTCATTCAACTCAACTGGTTTTGCGTCTTTAAGAATAAGGGCTAATTTGGCGGTCGCTTCTAATTCTTCAATAGCATTCACAGAAGATTCTAGGTCTTTACCTGATACAACAGGGCCATGATTTGCTAAAAGCACGGCAGACCTTTTTCCAGCCAGACCCTTTATAGCTTCGCCCATCGCTGGATCGCCTGGGACAAAAAAAGGTAGAAGTTTGACTTTGCCTAATAACATGATCGAATAAGGAGTAAAAGAAGGTAAAATATTATCTTCATTAACGTCAGGCAACATAGAAACTGCAACAGAATGAGTTGAATGAAGATGCACAACTGCTCCAGATTTCATTCCTCTTGTTTCATAAAATGCTTGATGTAATGGAAGTTCTTTTGTTGGGATTGAGTTACCTATTAATTTCCCATCCTTAGTTACTTTTACAATTTGATTGGGATCAAGTCGACCAAAGGATGACCCCGAAGGAGTAACAAGAATATCGTCATTGTTTAATCTAACTGAAATGTTACCTGTAGACCCATGAGTAAGCCCTCTATCAAACATAGAAGATGCAAACATACATATTTTTTCTCTTAATTTACTTTCTGTCATAATTTAAACATAACCTAATAATTACTTTTAGTACCCAAAAAGTTTAAATAAAATGCCTATGGATATTCCTATGACAGTATGACTCCAAATTGCTAATGAACATGCTAATAAGGGAGAGGGTGTTTTGATAGCAAGAAAACCTTTTCCAAGAATTGGCATGAAAAAAAACCAGGGAATTACAACGCTCAACAAACCGAATTTTATACCATCAAAAAAGGATGCTATAAAGATTTCGTATTTGATTAAAATAAAAAAAACAAAAGAATAAAGAATGGCAACACTATAATGAACTAGCCAGCCAATTAATAATTCTTTTTTAATTACTGGTTCGTTATCTATATCTGGATTGTAAATTTTACCCTTAGAAATTGATAAAACAAACCATCTACCTACAACGGCCCAATCTGAAGGATTGATCCCAAATAAAAACTTCAAAAACCTTTGCCATAAATCCATTGCACAACATGAAAGAACACCAATAATTATAATATGAAACAATTCCATAACCGATCCTCTAAAGATTTAATTTTTTCTAGCAATGCTTTTATTTACAATATAAAAGATAATATGGGAAAATCTATTTTAAATTATACTTTTAGCAAACACACTAAATACAAAAACCCAAGGAGAATGATTTATGGCTAATTTTAATGGACAAACTGCAGTTATTACTGGTGGCGCACAAGGTATTGGCCTGGCAACTGCAAAGAGATTTATTGAAGACGGCTGTGAAGTCATGATTTGGGACGTTGATGAAAAGATGGGGTTGGAAGCATCTAAAGAATTAAATTGTCACTTTCTTAAAGTAGATCAAACTGAAAATAACTTAGTTGAAGAAGCGACAGAAAAAACCATTAAACTAATGAAAAAAATTGATATTTTAGTCTGCAGTGCCGGAATTGCAGGTCCTACTTTTTCTA
>JADHQW010000004.1 GCA_016777705.1 Alphaproteobacteria bacterium
TGGTCGGGGCGGAGAGATTCGAACTCCCGACCCTCTGGTCCCAAACCAGATGCGCTACCAGGCTGCGCTACGCCCCGAACATTTCGATTTATACTTTAGAAATTGTTAAAAGCAAGCATTAGTTTTGTTTTACTTAATAATATTTATCAATATAAATTAATATTTAATGATAGGACAATTTAACTTGTCACCTACTTGACTTTTCAACTCACCTGCTTTCATTTCTAAAACAAATGTCACCTTTTCATTAGTACTTATATTTTTTTGGTCTAAAGCCTTAGCATTTCTATAAATTCCGACAATAATACCCTTCATATTTATAAAAAATAAATCTAGGTTTAATAGTGTATTTTTCATCCAAAAATTTCTTTTCTCACTTTTGTCCCAGATAAACAACATTCCATTGTCAATCATAATTTCTTCTCTATTCATTAAACCGTAGGATCTTTTCTTTTCAGTATCAGCAATCTCTACATATATTTTTTTATTTTCTTTATTATTAATAGTAATTTCACAAACTGTTTTTTTAAATTCAGGAACTTGCAGATTTCCAAATATAATTTTTGGAGAAACTATAATTAGGAAAATTCCTAATATTGATACTTGTAACAAATTTAATAAAATTATATTCATAAACTTTTCATACTTAAAACGTTTTTTACAAGAGAAATTACTTCAGCTCCTACAATTGTTTTGACATCATGATCGCGCCAAGATTTTAACCATTGAGTGGGTATTCCCATTCTTACGCGACTGTTGTTCCATTTAAGTGAAGATAATAAATTACTACACTCTTCTGGCATATCACTGTCTAACAGATAATCTCGATCATTTAACAAAACCCAATTCCCTGCCCATGCTTTTGCTGTAAGGTATGGGTTATACCCACCACCACCTAATATTATTGAACTTTCACATAACAGTAAAATATCCTTAATAGCTCTCCAATAAGCATTATTAGATAAAGATATTCTAGATTGTGGGTCACCATTTAGCATATCTGCTCCAGCTTGTATTATTAATAAGTCTGGCTGAATAGATTTAGCATATGGAATAACTGCATTGTTAATCACATAGTCAATTTCTGAATCGTTAAAACTTTCAGAAACTGGGAAATTCATTATATTATTAATTTTATTTTCTTCCAGCTTACCTGTTTGTGGCCATCTATTTTTTTCGTGTATTGATATTATAGTAACTTTTTCGTTATTAAGAAAGACATCTTGAACCCCATCACAATGATGAGCATCAATATCTACGTATAAAACTTTAGAAAAACCTAATTCTATTGCTTTTAAAATTGCAAGAACACAGTCATTTAAAAAACAAAAACCATATGCTTCAGATTTTCTACCATGATGTGTACCCCCCGATATATTAAGGATTTTTTTAGCTTGTTTATTAGCTATCATTTCAACAGCTTTTATTGATGCTTTAGCTGCAGACGCTGGCCGAGAAAAAACTTCACTGAAAATAGGATTATTGCCTATTCCAATATTATATTTTCTTTTTAAATATTCTGGAAGGTCTAACTCTTCTTCAGCTTTTTTAAGCGCTTTAACATATTCTAAGTCATGAAATTTAATTAATTCCTCAATTTCAGCAGGTTTATTTTTGATTATTTGCTCTTCTTTAACCCATCCCATTAATTCAATAAGTTCAACACTTGGCCAAACTCGATCCATATCTAACGGATGACCTTTTTCATATCTAGAGCCTTTAAAAATATCACTTGTAAATAAATAGTTCTGCATTGTACTGTTTTCTAATATATATATTCATATTATCAAATAAATTTTTATAAGGTTCACATGCTAAGAGGTTTAATTATAGCAGCTACAATCTTCGCGATTTGGGAATTTTCTTGTGTATATTTTAGTCTTCCTCCATTCATGTTACCACCTCCATCAAAAATTTTTATCTCTATCTACACTAACTGGGACCTGCTTATAAAGCATGCGTCTTATACCTTAGTTGAAATTCTAGCTTCAATATTTATAGGAACTATAATAGGGGTAGTAACTGCGCTAACAATCTCTTCTTCAGAAAGACTTAAGCGATGGGTGATGCCTATTTTACTTGCAAGTCAATCAATACCAGTTTTTGCACTAGCTCCTCTGTTAATATTATGGCTTGGATATGGAATGAGCAGCAAAATAGTGATCGGAGTATTAATTGTTTTCTTTCCTATAACTTCAAATTTTACTGATGCTTTAAATAAGGTACCTCAAGAACTAATTGATGCTGGAAAAACAATTGGTCTATCAAAAACACAAGTTTTTTGGAAAATTAAAATACCATCTTCCCTTCCTGGATTATGCTCTGGCATACGTGTTGCTGCTTGTTTTGCTCCTATCGGAGCTGTAGTAGGTGAATGGATAGGAGGTAGCACAGGGTTAGGCTCTTTTATGATTTATAGTAACGCTAGACTTCAAACTGACAATATGTTTGCAGCTTTAATAATTTTAATTTTTATAACAATTACGTTATACAAAGTGACCGACATGGTCCTCAGCAAATATGTTTGGTGGAAATAAAAAAACATATTGATTTTTTTCTAATAATGTAAAAAATGTAATTTGCCAGGGGTGCTAGACATACGTCTTGCTGAGAAATTAACCCTTATAACCTGATCTGGTTAAAGCCAGCGGAGGGAGATGCACAATGCATACTATGATAAGAATTTTATCAATAATATTTTTAGCATTAACAATTAACTTTGCTTATGCAAAAAATGAAAAACTAACAATTGGATTAGATTGGTTTATAAACCCAGATCATGCTCCTTTAATTATAGCTGAAAAAAGAGGTTTTTTTAAAGAAGTTGGGCTTGATGTAGAAATGATTGAGCCAGCTGACCCAAATGATCCTCCAAAACTAGTTGCTGCAGGTAAATTAGACTTAGCAATTTCATATCAACCCCAACTACATATTCAAGTAGACCAAGGCTTACCTGTAGTAAGAGTTGGAACATTGGTAAGCGTTCCTCTAAATTCTCTAGTTGTTTTAAAGGATGGTCCTATAAAGTCGATAGCAGACTTAAAAGGCAAAAAAATTGGTTTTTCAGTAGGTGGATTTGAAGAAGCTTTATTATCAGGAATGCTTGAGAAATATAATTTAAAAATGTCAGACGTTGAATTAATAAATATTAATTTCTCTCTGTCACCTTCTTTAATTGCCAAAAAAGTAGACGCTGTAATTGGTGCCTTTAGAAATTTTGAGCTTAATCAAATGGATTTAGTAAACCATCCTGGTCTCGCTTTTTATCCAGAAGAGCATGGCGTACCTTCTTATGAAGAGTTAATTTATATTTCAAATACAAAGAACAGAAAAAATCCTATTTTTGATAAGTTTTTTAAAGCCATTCAAAAAGCCACATTAACAATTGTTAATGATCCTAAGTCTACATGGAAAGACTTTTCTTCTTTTAGAAAAGGCCTTGACGATGAGTTAAATAAAAGAGCTTATAAAGATACCTTATCTAGATTTGCACTTAGACCGCAAGCACATGATCTAAATACTTACAGACAATTTGGTAATTTCTTAAAAGAAAAAGGTATCATTCAAAAGACCCTGCAGGTAGAAACGTTTGCTAAACCATAAAAGTTTAAAACTTTTATTGAAATCGAGCCTAATTTTAGTTAAAAATAATAAATTCTAAAGTTAGGTTTTTTTACATAATGAAGTCATTTTTCCTTTTTGTTATTTTATTAAGTCTATGGCTATTGATGTCAGGTCATTATAGTTTTTTAATTATAAGCCTTGGAGTAATATCTTGTGTTTTTTGTGTCTATTTAGCAAATAGAGCTAATTTAATTGATGACGAAGGTTTACCTTTGTTTTTTTTGCCAAGATTGATAAATTATCTTTTGTGGCTTTTCAAAGAAATATTTAACTCCAATATAGGTACCGCCAAAGCAATAATAACTGGTAATATAAACCCTGAAATATTCATAGTTAAATCTTCCCAGAATACTGACGTTGCAAAAGTAACCTACGCAAATTCAATTACCCTTACGCCAGGTACTGTTACAACACAAATTAATGAAGATAAATTTGAAGTGCACGCACTTAATTCAGACTTTGGAAATGACGTAAGAAGCAATGTAATGGATAAAAAAGTTAAGTGGTTAGAAGGAGATATCTAATGTATTTAGCGGCTCTTATCGCATGTGGAATTTCTGGAATTTTAATATTGATTAGAATTATTTTAGGAAAAACTACTTTTGACAGAGTTTTGGCTATAAACACGTTAGGAACTATAATAGTTATAGGAATTGCTCTTCATGGCTTTTATACTGGAAGACCTGAGTTTCTCGACATAGCTATTGTTTATGCCTTAATAAACTTTATTGGAACGGTAGCAGTTTTAAAGCTTTTTAGTGCTGGTTCTCTAGGGGATGTTAAAAAATAATGGAATTTATGAAAGACATTATTACAGGGATTTTCTTTTTTATAGGATCTATGTCTATTATTATTGGAGCTTGTGGCCTTATAAAACTTCCTGATGTTTTTTCAAGAATACATGCAGCAGGTATGATTGACACTGGAGGTACAGCATTTTTTCTTCTCGGAATGATTGTTCAATCTGGTTGGTCTCTAATTACAGTGAAATTAATTTTAATCGGTGTTTTTATTTTCTTTACTAGTCCTGTTACAAGTCATGTAACAGCTAATTTAGCCCGCCAAAAAAAAATAATACCTATAGGTAAAAAGATTGGCAAACTTTTATGATATCTGAATTAATTATAAATGCTTTTTTAGTTACCGTAATGCTTGCTATCGCTATTGCGCTTCTTAAAACAAGAACTGTTATTTTTACTGTGATATTAACTAGCGCCTATTCTTTAGTTGCAGCATTGATGTTTATAACTCTTGATGCAGTCGATGTTGCATTTACTGAAGCCTCAGTTGGTGCAGGAATATCTACAGTATTATTTTTAGCAGCAATGGCTTATTTGCCTAAAAAAGAAGAAGAAACTATTGGTAATCAATTTATTCCAGCTCTTTCATGCATAATATTAGGTGCTATATTAATTTGGTGTAGCTATGACCTACCTCAAATAGGCTTAGTTTCTTCACCTATTCATCAACATGTGGCTCCTGATTATATATTAGGATCACGCAATGATATTGGTATACCTAATATAGTTACCTCTGTTTTAGCCAGTTATAGAGGTTACGATACTTTCGGTGAGACAATTGTGGTTTTTACAGCAGGTATTGCTGTTTTAGTTCTTTTACAAAACAAGAAAAAAATCTCCAAAGACACTAAATCTAAGATTAAGAAGAAGGTTGGTCGAAATGCATAAAAATCCAATCTTAAGAGTTTGTACTAAAATACTATTTGCACCAATAATTTTATTCGGTCTTTACGTCCAATTTCATGGTGACTTTGGCCCTGGCGGAGGGTTTCAGGCTGGAGTTATAGTTGCTAGCGCCTTCATACTATATACGATTGTGTTTGGCTTAGAAAAAGGTAAGAAACTTTTCCCTTCAAATATAAATCTATTGTTGTTAGCCCTAGGAGGTATTATTTACGGTGGGGTTGGAATTGCATCAATCTTTCTTGGCGAAGAATTTTTATCTTATAACCCACTGGGCTCAACTCCTCAATCAGGACAGCATATTGGTATATTGCTAGTTGAATTTGGTGTTGGACTTACAGTATCTAACGTGATGATAGCCTTATTTAATGCTTTTATTAGTTTTAAATCAGGAAAGGCAAGTTAAAATGATCTCTTCATCTATGGGTATATGGAACTATTGGATCGTATTTTTGTTAATGATGATTGGCTTATTCCTAGTTATAGGAAGAAAGAATTTTTTGAAAAAAATAGTAGGGTTAGCTATTTTTCAAACTTCAGTTTTTCTATTATACATCACCTTTGGAAAAATTACTGGTGCAACACCCCCAATATTGAATGAAGCGCTTGATAAAGTTTATTCTAACCCATTACCTCATGTTTTAATCCTTACAGCAATTGTGGTTGGGGTTGCTACCACTGCTCTTGGTTTATCTTTAGTTTTAAGAATAAATTCAGAATATGGGAGCATTGAAGAAGATGACATATCTGCACAAGATTTAGTTGATTATCATGATGAGATAGAAACAAATAAAAAATTAAAATCGAAATTTGTAAAATGACAGATATTTTAATTAAAAATCTTCCAATTTTAGTAGTTCTTTGTCCTTTGATGATGTCACTATTCTTAGTACTTATATCTAACGCTTTTATTAGTTGGATTTTAACTCTTTTAACTACAGTTTTAACATTTATTTTATCAATATTACTCTTTCAAGAAGTTCAAACACACACATACATTTCCTATGCTTTAGGAAACTGGGCCCCTCCTCTAGGAATTGAATACGTAATAGACAAAGTCTCAATAATTCCAATTATAATAATTAGTTCTATTAGTCTATTATCAACTATCTTCTCTTATAAGTTAATGCCTTTTGATGTAGGTCAATCTTCAATTTCTAAAGTTTATAGCTTGTGGCTGTTAGCTATAGCAGGATTAATAGGACTAGTTACAACTGGAGATGCTTTCAATCTTTTTGTATTTTTAGAAATTTCTTCTCTCGCTTCTGTAGCCTTAGTTGCAATGGGAGCAAAAAAAGATAAACAAGCTTTAGTTGCAGCCTATAATTACCTAATTATAGGTGCAGTTGGCGCAACTCTCTATGTTATTGGTGTTGGTTTATTATATAGCATAACCGGAACCTTAAATATGGAAGACTTATCTAATAAAGTTAAAGAAATAGACAATAACCGAGCTCTAATAGCTGGATTTGGTTTTATGATTACAGGAATAATGGTCAAAGCTGCAGTTTTCCCACTTCATATTTGGTTACCAAGAGCATATTCATATGCCCCCTCAGCTGTTTCAGTATTACTGGCTGCAACTGCAACAAAAGCGTCACTTTACATTTTAGCACGTATATTATTTTCTATTTTCAACATTTCAGACGATTTAATAATTATTACTCTTAATTATGTAATACTTCCTTTATCAATATTAGCAATGTTTGCTGGAACAATAATGGCAATTTATGAAAAGGACATAAAACGTTTACTAGCTCATTCTTCTATAGCTCAAATTGGCTATATAACTCTTGCTTTTTCAATTGGTTCAAATGCTAGTATTGCAGCTGGTTTCATTCATATGTTTAATCATGCTCTAATTAAAGGTGGTTTATTCATGGCGATAACTTCGATAGGCTATTACCTTCAAAAAAGAATTACAATAAATACTTTATCAGGATTAGGTAGACAAATGCCTATCACTTTTTTCTGCTTTATTTTATGTTCTTTAAGCTTAGCAGGTCTCCCACTCACCGCTGGTTTTATATCAAAATTATATTTGATAAAAGCGACTATCAGTTCAGAGGGAATTTGGATAGTATTTCTTATTTTGATTAGTTCAGCATTATCACTGATTTATTTATGGAAAATGATTGAAGTTTTATGGTTGCATGAGAATACAAAAAAAATAATAATTAATGAAAATCCTTCCATCTATATTTCTCTTTTAATTATAACTTTTTTAAATATTTATTTTGGTTTAGATGCTTCTTTAATTGTAAATAATAGTGAAAGTGCCGCCAATACTCTAATGGGATTTTCAAAATGATCTCTATTGAATATTTAATTTTAATTACTGTCTTTCCCCCTCTTTTAGTATGTGCAATAACACCTTTTCTTTCCGACAGAACCATTTTAAGAGATTTACTGGGCCCAATTGGAGGGCTTGTAAGCTCATGGGGTTCTATAAAATTAGTACAAGCTGTTTTAGACGGTGAACAACCTAAATTAGAATTTCTACAGATTGCTGAAGGTATTTCTATTGGTTTTACAGTTACACCTTTAGGAGCTTTGTTTGGATTAGTTGCTTCAGTATTATGGATATTTGCTGGTATCTATTCAGTTGGATATATGAGAGGCAATAAAGAAAAGAGCCAAACCAGGTTTTCAACTTTTTATGCTTTGGCAGTTCACGCAGCTTTGTGCATAGCCTATGCTGGTGACCTATTAACATTGTTCATTTTTTATGAAATTCTAACCTTTTCAACATATCCATTAGTTACACATAAACAAGACGAACTTGCTCAAAAAGCTGGTCGTTTGTACATGTCTATTTTATTTGGTTCGTCAGTTATCTTACTTCTGCCTGCGATTATATGGGTATGGGTTATTACCGGTTCTCTTGAAATTTCACAAAATGGTGTTTTAGATGGGAAAATTAACCCTAAATATGCACCATTTTTACTTATGATGTTTGTCTTTGGAATTGGCAAAGCTGCACTTATGCCAATTCATAAATGGCTACCAGCCGCTATGGTTGCACCCACCCCAGTATCAGCTCTTTTGCATGCAGTAGCAGTTGTAAAAGCTGGAGTTTTTACAATGCTTTTAGTTTTAACTAACGTGTTTGGAATTGATTTTTTATCAAAAACAGGGGCATCTTTTTGGTTAATCGGGCTAGCGTCTTTTACCCTTTTAACTACAAGTGTGATTGCTATTTATAAAGATGATATTAAAGCAAGATTGGCTTACTCTACTATAAGTCAACTATCTTATATTACTCTAGGAGGTGCATTGGCTTCTTCTATGGCTACTCAAGGTGCAGCTTTACATATTGTAACTCATGCAGCAGGAAAAATTACTTTGTTTTTTGTTGCAGGTGCTATTTATGTCGGAGCAAAATTATCAAAAATTTCAGAATTAAATGGTCAAGGTAAATCTATGCCTTTAATTTTTATAGCCTTTTTTATTGGTTCATTGTCAATTATTGGTGTTCCTCCGATGGGCGGTTCTTGGAGTAAGTTTTTCTTAATGCTAGGCGCAGCAGAAAGTGGTTATTTTTTTGTCATAGCTGTTTTTTGTGTTTCTACTATCTTGAACGTATATTACTTGTTAGAAATACCAGCCAGAGCTTTCTTCTTTAAGAAAGAAAAACAAATAACCCCTAAAATACCAGTATTAATAACTATACCAACATTAATGACATGTTTTTTAACAATATTATTATTTTTCTTTATTGAACCTTTTCAAAACTTAGCTTCTTTAATGGTGGGTAAATGATCAAATTACTGTTTCAAAAGTTTGGTAAAATTAATACGTCTGTACTATTCTTATGTATATTATTTAGTGTCTTAGAATTGGTTGGTCATAGACATGGCGAAACATCAATAGAAGACTTTCCCTTTTTTCCAGCGTTTTTTGGATTTATATCTTGCATCGTAATTTTTAAATTAGGTGTGAGTTTAAGAGCATTTCTTATGAAAGATGAGGATTATTATGATAAGTAGTCTACCTCCTGGCTTCATAATGGTCCTCGGAGCACTATTAGTTCCATTTTTACCACATATAATCCGGCAAGTTTATATGATGATTTTAATTTTAATTTCGTCCTACTCTTTAACTTTAGGATTTGGAATTCATTCAATTATAAATGTTATGGATTATGAATTTATTTTATTTCAGTCTGATGCTCTGACACTTCCATTTGCCATTATTTTTCATATTGCTGCTGCTTTAAATGTTATATATGGCGCTCATGAAAAACATTGGAAACAGCATGTCTCAATAATAAGTTATAGTGGAGCAGCAATAGCAGCAATACATGCTGGTGATTTACTTACTCTATTTGTTTGGTGGGAAGCCACTGCTTTTACATCAGTTTTTCTTATATTAGCTGGTAATTCTACAAGATCATATAAATCAGCTATAAGGTACATAATAATCCAAGTTATTTCAGGCATGTTTTTGTTAGCTGGTGCTGTTATTCTATTGTTAAATGACGGAAACGTTCTTCTTACAAAGTTTGATATTAATACTCTTCATGGTCAATTAATTTTTATTGCTTTTGGAATAAAAGCAGCTTTTCCTTTACTAAATGGATGGTTACAAGATGCTTATCCTGAAGCTTCTGAAATTGGAACCGTTGCCCTTTCAACTTTCACAACTAAATTGGCAATATTTTGTTTTGCTAAATGTTTTGCTGGAACAGAAATTTTAATTGCAATTGGTGCAATAATGACATTTTATCCAATATTTTTTGCTGTGATTGAAAATGACTTGAGAAGGGTCTTAACTTATAGTTTAAATAATCAGCTCGGTTTTATGATAGTTGCAATTGGCATAGGCACAGAATTAGCTATAAATGGAGCTGTTGCTCATGCTTTTGCCCATATTTTATATAAAGGATTACTATTTATGGGTATGGGAGCAGTCCTTTATCGGGCTGGAACATGTAAGGCTTCTGAATTAGGAGGTTTGTATAAATACATGCCTATTACTGCAGTGTGCACTATAATAGGAGCAATATCAATTTCAGCTTTTCCTTTATTTAGTGGTTTTGTTGCAAAATCTTTAATCATGTCAGCATTAGGAAAAGAAGGTTTAGTTCTAGTATACTTCATGCTTCTCTTTGCATCTGCAGGAGTATTGCATCATTCGGGTATAAAAATTCCTTTCTTTGCATTTTTTGCACATGAAAGTGGAATTAAAACTAAAGAAGCTCCAAAAAACATGATTGTGGCGATGATAATAGCTTCTGCATTATGTATAATGATTGGTATTTTCCCAGCAACGTTTTATCAAATTTTACCATATGAAATAATATTTGAGCCTTATGATTTCAGTCATGTTGTAGGACAATTACAGCTATTAACATTCGCTGCTTTTGCATTTATATGTTTGTGGCATTTTAAAATTTATCCTCCAGAGCTTAACTCTACAGTCTTAAATAGTGATTGGATATATAGGAAAATGTTACCTGGAGTATTACTGCCCCTGTTAAAATTAATTAACAAAGGTAACCAAAAGTTAGAAAACAAAATTAATACTACATTTTTAAAATTAAAATTATTTTTTTATAATTATATGTTAAATAATAAAGTATTTGATAGAGATTCTGGCCCGGATACATTAATAGTCATACAGATTTTTACTGTTTTCTTAGTAATAATATTAACGCAGGTATATTTCTTTTAATTAAAATAATCACTGAGGGTTTAATATTATGGAAATGTCAGGAGAACATCAAATACCAGCAAACAGAATTGAAGTTTGGAAAGCACTTAACGATCCAATTATACTTCAAGCATCTATACCTGGATGTACTGAATTGGAAGCTATAGACTCTCAACATTTAAAAGCTACTGTGGCACTTAAAATTGGTCCTGTATCTGCAAAATTTAAAGGTGAAGTTGAGTTGTCTGACATAATTGAACCTGAAAGTTATAGAATTTCTGGAGAAGGTAAAGGTGGTGTTGCTGGATTTGCAAAAGGTGGAGCAAACGTAACATTGGAAGAAAATAATGATGGAACGCTATTAAAGTATAATGTAGATGCTAAAATTGGAGGCAAATTAGCTCAACTTGGGTCTCGTCTAATAGATTCTACATCAAAAAAACTTGCTGGAAAATTTTTTGATAATTTTGTAAAAAACTTTGAAGCCAAAGAAGATTAAACTTAATTAAAATTGGAGGAAATTATGAAAAAAGATAAAAAGACTTTACCTGAGGGTGTCCCCGCTGAAAATGTATATGAAAACACACATGTTTTGTTATATGTATTTTATGCAATAGCAGTGGCAAGTGTAGTATTATTATTGGTTAACCAATAATTGAACACTTTATCTATATATCAAGAAAAAATCTTAAAACTTGCTGCAGAAAACAAAAAAAGTAGACCTATAGACGATTATAATTGTTCATTTATTATGAAAAACCCGATGTGCGGGGACGAAGTTCAAGTAAGGGTTGATCTTATAAATGAAAAAATTAATAATATTTCAGCTATAGTAAGAGGTTGCGCACTATGTGAAGCGTCTGCTGGATTAGTTGTACAATTATTTAAAAACAATTCAATACCTCACAATGACTTTATGAAAGAGTTCTTGATTTGGTTAAATAATACTGGTCAAGAAATAAACAGTCCTCTACCTAAAGAACTTGAAATATTCCTACCTATAAAAGAGATATCAAACAGGCATACATGTATAACAATGCCTTTTGAAGCAACAATAAAATCTTTGAAATCTACTAATAATTAAAATTAATTAATCTGGTGACACAGAGAACTTACCAAATAGTACTACTGCCCCGACTAAAATGATTGGATATAATATTAGTAATATAAGACCGACATCTGGATTCATTTTCATACCTTTATATAAAATTAAATTTTAATAATTATCTTTTATTAAAAAAATACAAAAATTACTAGTACCTGTATATTTTTTTTTGTTAAGTAATATAATTAAATGTTTTAAAGGGATGTTTATGAGTAATCGAGAAATAATGGAATATGATGTAGTAATAGTTGGAGCGGGTCCCTCTGGCTTAAGTACCGCAATAAAATTAAAACAATTAAGTAAAGATGCTAATAAAGATTTATCTGTTTGCGTTGTCGAAAAAGGATCTGAAGTTGGAGCTCACATTTTATCAGGTGCTGTAATTGAAACTAAAGCTCTTGATGAACTTATACCTGATTGGAAAACAAAAGATTGTCCCTTAAAAACTAAAGCTAATCATGATAAATTTTTATATCTGACTGAAACAAAATCATATCAATTACCAACGCCTCCTCAAATGCATAATAAAGGGAATTATATAATTAGTTTAAGTGACTTCACTAAATGGCTAGCTGAACAAGCAGAGTTACTTGAAGTTGAAATATATCCAGGTTTTTCTGCATCAGAAGTCTTGTTTAACGAGCAAGATAAAGTGATTGGTATTGCTACTTGTGACATGGGTAGATTAAAGGATGGAAGTGAAGGTCCTAACTTTGAACAAGGAATAGAATTACATGCAAAACAAACGGTTTTTTCAGAGGGTTGTCGAGGTCATTTAGGTAAAATTTTAATTAAAAAATTTAAACTTGACATAGAAAGTTCACCACAAACTTATGGTATTGGAATTAAAGAGTTATGGGAAATTACACCTGAAAAAAGTAAACCTGGAAGTATTCTTCATACAACAGGTTGGCCTTTAAAAAGTGATACTTATGGCGGTTCTTTTCTTTATCACTTAGATAAAAATAAAATCTCAATTGGTTTTGTTGTTGGGCTAGATTACAAAAATCCTTACCTATCACCTTATATGGAATTTCAACGCTTTAAGCATCATCCTGAAATTAAAAAAATTCTTGAAGGTGGAAGAAGAATTAACTATGGCGCAAGAGCTTTAAATGAAGGTGGAATACAATCATTACCAAAATTAACCTTTCCAGGTGGAATGCTTGTAGGTTGTGAGGCTGGTTTTTTGAACGTGCCTAAAATTAAAGGAACACATTTAGCTATGAAATCAGGCATAATAGCAGCGTCAACTATTCTTGAAAACATTGATACAAAAGATGAAATATCAAATTTTGAGGATCAGATAAAGAATAGTTGGGTATGGTCTGAATTATACAAAGTTAGAAATATAAGACCATCATTCAAGTGGGGCTTCTGGAAAGCTATAGTTTATAGTGCATTAGATACTTATATTTTTAGAGGTAATGCACCTTGGACTATAGATCACCATGGAACTGATCATGAAAGTTTAGAAAATAAAAATAAACATGAAAAAATAAATTATCCAAAACCTGACAATATTATAAGTTTTGACAGATTAACAAATGTGTCTTTTTCAGGAACTAATCATGAAGAAAATCAACCATGTCACCTCACTCTAAAAAACGAAGATGTGCCTATAAAGACTAATTTAGAATTGTATGATAACCCTGAGACCCTATATTGTCCTGCAGGAGTTTATGAGATAGTTATAAATGATAACAAACCTCAACTTCAAATAAATGCACAAAACTGCGTTCACTGTAAAACCTGTGATATTAAAGATCCAACTCAAAACATAAATTGGATAACACCACAAGGTGGTGGTGGTCCAAACTATCAAGGTATGTAATTTAGAAAAGTTATTAGACTTAAAAGTAAAATTTAGTTAACATGGTAATAACTTTAGGAAACTTTATATTTTGAATCAATCTATCATTGGAATTATGTGGATGGTGTTAACCACTATCTTATTTGTTGGCGTCACTGCTACAGTAAGGTATTTAGAAGGAGAAGTACCTGCTCCACAGGCTGCCTTTCTTAGATATGCAATTGGAACTTTGCTCTTAACTCCATCCTTAATAACATTAATAAAAATTAAACCAAATAAGCCATTAATGAGTAAATTCTTGTTGCGTGGATTAGTGCACTCATTTGGAGTAACTTTATGGTTTTATGCTATGTCCGTAATGCCCGTTGCAGAAGTTACAGCGATTGGTTTTCTCACGTATATTTTTGTTTCAATTGGGGCTTGTATCTTTTTGAAAGAAAAACTTCATAAACATAGAATTACAGCAGTCATTATATCTTTTCTTGGAGCCTTAATTATTTTAAGGCCAGGTTTTAAGGTAATTGAAAGTGGTCAATTAGGAATGCTTATGGCTACAGTTGTATTCACTGCTTCATATTTAATAGCTAAGTTAGTATCAAAAGAGCGTTCATCATCTGAAATTGTTGCAATGTTATCAATTTTTACAACAATTTTTTTAATACCATCTGCAATATATAGCTGGGAACCTATATCTATAGAAGCATTATTAATATTAGCATTTACTGCATTAATAGCTACTATTGGCCATATAACAATGACACAGGCTATTAAGGCAGCTCCAATGGTTGTAACTCAACCAATATTATTTCTTCAGCTTGTATGGGCTTCAATGGTTGGTTTGTTTTTATTTGACGAACAATTTGATCTATATGTTATTATAGGTGGAACTATAATTATGATATGTGTTTGTTATGTTTCTTATAGAGAACACGTATTAGGAAAAAAAATTACGAATGATGTCTTACAAAAAGTAATTTAACAAAATCAGCAAAATAGATCCAAAAAGAGTTAAACAGCCAGTTGCTATTAAATTGGGTCCAATTATTAATTTTTTAATAGAAATTTTAAAATTTTCTGCAGTTGTTAATACCGAAAGAGAGGTAAAGCTACTAGCCGTGCCAGCACACCACCCAATTAAATGAGCCTGCATTAAGAAAGCAGCTTCCCAAACAGATAATAAAGGCCCAAACAATGATAATATTGGAGCTGAAGTAATTATAGGATGCACTCCTAATAAAGCAAAAAACCATACTACAAATGGGAGTAAAATAATCATAACCCAGAAAGGGAAATTCTCACCAATATTTAAACTAATAAAATTTTGAATTTCGGTTGATCCGCTTAGTATCGAACCTAAAAACATTGAAACTGATATCAACAACATTTCATCACCAGAATTTTTAATCAAACGAGTCAAATTTTGAATAATGAATTGGGTGGTTTCAGGCCTCCTCATCATCTGAAAAATCACTAAAATAGGAATAACTATCACAATCGCATTCAAGGCAGTTTTATTAAATATTTGTCCAACAAATAGAACGGATCCAGATAAGATTAATAGCCTTGATAAAATTGGTTTTACACAAGATATAGCTTCTAAAAGATAACCTAATGTCAACTTTCCAATTAGAAATCTCATACTTATTATATTAAACAACAAAGCTACTAATAATCCAAAGGCTATGCCTAACCACGCTGAATTAGAGGGTAAATAAAGCTGTCCAACTGCAAAACTTACAAAGAACGGAGACCATAAAACAGCCGTATTCATTCCCCTTATAGCTGCTTCTCCTGCGGCTTGCCTTATTTCATCTTTCGCATTTTGCGGTATCACTGACGATAATAATGGAAAAGTTCCAATATTTAAAACACCACCAAGTATGTGAGATGTTACCTGTAAACCTGAAAGTATCTTCGTAGAAATAAGTTCAGACAAAAGCTTTTGTGTTTTTTTTACTGATGGCATTGTTATAGCTGTAGCTCTTAATAACCATAAGCTTGGAAGAAAAGCAGCAAAAATAATAAAAAAATTCCCTGCCCTTGAAAGTTCTTCTTCACTTGGTAGATTAGGCAAAATCAAATAAGTAACAACAAACAAGAGCATGATAATGATTTTCGTAATATGTCTTGAAAAGATAAACATTAAAAATAACAACAAGACATAAAAACATATAATTGAGTAATTATAATAAATTCCAAAATTAAAACCATAAACAATTGGTAATACAGATAGCCAACAAAATATCGTTAATATCAGTTTAAAAATCATAATTTTTTATTTCTTTAAACCAATAGGTTTTCCTAAAACTGAAGGAAATTTTCCGTTTTGATGAGTTTTTTTGAGTTTCAGAAGTCTATTATAAGCCCATGTGGGATATATTTCTGTTTTACGTATTTCTAAGTTTACATTAATTAAAACTGTCTCACTAACAGCAATAACTTTATTTTGTTTTATAGAAAAAATATCAAGACATAAATGCATTTTTTTTTCGTCACAATCAACGACCAGTAACCTTACATTAAATTTTTCATCCAAGCTCATTTCATTTAGATAATGGTAATGAGATTGAAGCACAAAAGGACCTTGTTGGTTTTGGAAGGCATGTGTCTCTCCTATGCCAAGAGTATTCTCAAGAAACTCATCTAGAGAATTATCAAAAGCAAGAGTATAAAAAGCTACATTCATATGGCCGTTATAATCAATCCACTCTTTAAGAACTATTTTCTCAGAGAGAATAATTGGAGTTTTATATGGACCATCATGTCCTTTTTGAATATTTCTGTTATTAGTCAATTTAATAAATTCTAATTAGTTATTTTTTTGATAAAATTTTAGTAGCTTCTTCAATTCCTTTTAAAGTAAGAGGAACCATTCTATCTGAAAATATCTCTTTAATCATATGAGTTGATTGAGAATAATTCCAGTGTTGTTCTTTAGTTGGATTTATCCACACATTTGAGGGCCATTGTGTGATAGCCCTTTCTAGCCAGACCTGTCCAGGTTCTTGATTAAAATGTTCATTAGCTCCACCCTCAATTAATATTTCATAAGGGCTCATAGAAGCGTCACCAACAAATATACATTTATACTCTTTCCCATACGTCCTAAAGATCTCAGTTGTTGAAAATTGTTCTTTCCATCTTCTTGCATTATTTTTCCACACGCCCTCGTATAGACAGTTGTGAAAGTAAAAAAAGTTTAAATTTTTAAACACATTTCTTGCTGCTGAAAATAAGTTCTCCACTTGCTTGATATAGTCATCCATTGATCCACCAACATCTAAGAAAAGAATAATTTTTATAGAGTTTTCTCTTTCTTGCCTAGTTTTAACATCTAAATACCCATTTTTTGCTGAATGGGATATTGTTTCATCGATATCTAGTTCTTCTTCTGCCCCAGTTCTTGCCCACTGTCTTAAGCGTTTTAAAGCTACCTGCAGTCCTCTAGTATCAAGTTCTCTAGTATCATCAAAATCTCTAAAGGTACGTTTGTCCCAAACCTTAACTGCTTTTCCTTGACCCCTTGCATGTTGCCCAATTCTAATACCCTCAGGATTATAACCATAGGCTCCAAATGGAGATTTTCCAGCAGTACCTATCCATTTATTTCCACCTTGATGACGTTTTTCCTGCTCTTTTAACCTTTGTTCAAGTGTTTTCATCAATTCATCAAAACCACCTAAAGATTTAATTTCATCCATTTCTTCTTTTGAAAAATACTTATCTAACATTTTTTGTACCCACTCTTTTGGTACATTAAGAGAATTCAAAATATCATCTAATTGTATTGATTCAATTCCTTTGAAATATTCACTAAAAACTAGGTCAAATCGATCAATTAATCTTTCATCTTTTACTAGACTAGTTCTAGCTATGTAATAGAATTTATTTACGTCATACTGAATAAAATCTAATTGTATTGATTCCAAAAAAGTAAAAAATTCATTCAATGTTACAGGTATTCTAGAGTTTTTTAATTTGAAAAAAAAATCTAAAAACATTCCTTTATCTATTTCCTCTTGCTATAAAAGCCAATCTTTCAAAAAGATGAATATCTTGTTCATTTTTGATTAGAGCCCCGTGCAGTTTTGGAAGAATATCTTTTCCATCACTTTTTAAATCTATAGGATTAATGTCTTCTATTAATAATAATTTTATCCAATCTAACGCCTCTGATGTAGATGGCTTCTTTTTTAAACCTGGAGTTTCTCTAATTTCAAAAAAACTATTTAAAGCATTGTCTAATAATAGTTTTTTAATATCAGGATAGTGAACGTTAACTATTTTTTCTAGCGTATTCTTGTCCGGAAATTGTATATAATGAAAAAAACATCTTCTCAAAAATGCTTCTGGCAATTCTTTTTCATTATTTGAAGTGATAATTACTATTGGTCTTTTAATTGCTTTTACAGTTTCATTTGTTTCATAAACAAAAAACTCCATTTTATCTAATTCTTGAAGCAAATCGTTTGGAAATTCTATATCGGCTTTATCAATTTCATCAATAAGTAGAACTGCTCTTTGTTTAGATTCAAATGAGTGCCAAATTTTTCCCTTTTTAATATAATTACCTATATTTTCTATTTTTTTTTCGCCTAGTTGACTGTCTCTTAACCTGCTGACCGCGTCATACTCATAAAGACCTTGCTGAGCTTTCGTAGTTGATTTTATATTCCATTCTATAATTTCTAATCCTAAGCTAAGAGATATTTGTCTTGCTAATTCAGTTTTTCCAGTTCCAGGCTCACCTTTAATCAACAACGGCTTTTCAAGTGATATTGCGGCATTGACTGCTATATTAAGATCATCAGTTGAAATATAGTTATTAGTTCCATTAAATTTCATTAAACTTAAACTCCTAGTTATTTTTTAAATATGAAAGCTGTTTACTTAAAGCAAGTATATAATCTGGACTAACTTCACAACAACCACCAACTATTGAAGCACCATTTTCTATGTATTCCATTACGAAATTTACAAAACTTTCTTGATTGAAATCATCTCTTTTTTTTAAAACAGAGACATCTTCTCCTGGAGTTAGAGGTAAGCACGTTTCAAACCCATTAGGTAACGCTCCAAAAGGTTTTGAAAAAGTTTTCATAATATTTGTTGATTGCAGTATCGCCTCAGGCGTTGAACAGTTTACCAAGAATGAATCTATTTTAGAATTCTCAAATTCTGCTAGAGCACTTTTTAAACTTTCTCCAGATCTTAAAATTGAACCGTCAACTTCATCAACAGTAAAACTTAAGATTACTTTTTTTGAGATTTCTGAGGTGGCTTCAAAAAGTATTTGTGCTTCTTCAATTGATGTAATAGTTTCGCAAATAAAAACATCAACTTCGTTTTCTTGAATTTCAATCATTTTTTTGTATGTTTCAACAGCGTCTGTTCTATTAATACCAACAGTCCTATAATAACTTCCAATTAATGGTGGAAGACATCCATATATTTGGATTTTTTTAGTTGAAGACATTTCGTCTATAGCTTGCTTCGCAGCTGCAAGTGCCTTTTGTTGAAGAGTTAGGAACATATTTTCTAAGTTATGTCTTTTTAACCTATGTGGAGTAATACCATAAGAATTTATAGTAATAGCATCAGCTCCAGCTTTAATAAAATCTTTGTGTAAATTTACTACTAAATCATATTCATCTAATAATACTCTTGTAGACCATAAGCTATCAGGTTTAAAAGAGGATCTATGAATTAATTCCTGTCCCATGCCTCCATCTAAAAGGGTAATATTATTATTTAACATTTTTATCCTTTATAAGTTTATTATTAACTAATCTTTTTTTTGTAATTTTATCAAGAAAATTAATGGAATTGATAAAAAAGCAACCCATGAGTAAAGTTTAAATGCATCTATATATCCAACCATTAAACTTTGTCTATTTAATTCATTAGTAAGTTTTGTTATCTTTAGTTCATCTAATGTATTTGTTAAATTATTAAAATTTATTCCTTGATTCCAAATTGATACCATGGAGCCAATTTCTTCAAAGTTCACCTGACCCATGTGAAGCACTATAGCTACACTTACTGATATAAAAAAACTAGATCCTATGTTTCTTATTAAATGAAACACTGCAGTTGCTTCACCGTGATATTTATTAGAAAGAGTAGCAAAGCAAATGACACTAACTGGTGGCCATGTCAAACCTACACCTAAACCTTGAACCAAACTTGCCCAAGCAATACTAGAGAAACTCATATTAATATCAAAAGTTGACATATAATAACCTGATACAGCTTGAATAAAAAAACCAAAGAAAATAATTATTCTTGGATCTACTCTTCCTGTAAATGCTATTATAAAAAATCCAATGAAGGTTCCTATACCTCTTATCCCTAATATCAATCCGATTACAGATTGAGGGTATCCCCTTAACTCTTGAAGCAAAGGTGGGAAAATAACCATTGGTACAAAATTTAACATCCCAAAGAAAAAAATTAGAATTAAGCCTACTGTATAATTTCTATCCTTAAAGATTATTAAATTTATGAAAGGTCTTTTTGAAGTTAAGCTATGAAAAATAAATATGTAAAACCCTAAAATAGCTACCCCACACTCTATTATTGTTTCAGTACTCTCGAACCAACTATTTCTTTCGCCTCGATCAAACATAATCTGCAAAGCAGCAACACTACTTGCTAAAGCTAAAAAACCGATCCAATCAAGTGACATACCTCCAGTAACTGGTTTTTTAGGTACAACAGCTATCACTGCAAATAAAGCACATAAACCAAATGGAACCAAAGTATAAAAAATCCACCTCCAATCAAGTAATTCGCCTAAATACCCTCCAATTGTTGGGGCAATAACTGGGCCTAAAATAGTTCCCATACCCCAAATTGCCATTGCTAATGATCTTTGCTTAACCGGAAATGCTGCTAAAACTAAGGTTTGTGATAAAGGAGGGAGAGGTGCTCCAAAAACTCCTTGAGCTACTCTTGAAATTACTATTTCTTCTAAGGAGTTAGATAACCCACAAAATATAGATGATATAATAAAGCCTAAAACACTAAAAATAAGAATCGTACGAATTTGTATTCTTGATGTTAACCAACCAGCAAATGGTGTAAAAATAGCTGTTGCAACAATATTACCTGTGACAACCCAAGAAATTTGATCTTGTGTTGCACCCATAGCACCTCTCATGTCTGATAGCGCTATCGAGGCTATTGTCACATTCATTGCATAAAGCATAGTTACAAAAGTAGCAGTAGCTAATATGAACCATTTAAATGATGATTGAGTATCAGTTACTAAAGTATTCAATTTTATCTCAAAACAATTTAAACAAATAAGTAAAAGGTCTAATTATAAATGGAATATCCCTTTCATATTTAGTATCAATGGTGACTGAAACAGACATACCGACTCGAAGATCTTTATTATAATCATTTTTGATATTTTCATTAATAATTGCTGAGCCGATAGCTATTTTGACAGGAACTCTTTGAACTACTTTAACCCAATTTCCAGAAGAATTTTGAGGTGGTAAAATTGAGAATTCTGATCCAGTTGCTGGACTTATACTCTCAACCTTTGCATTCCAACTATTATTTGGAAAAGCATCCGGTGTAAAAACAGCTGATTGATTAACTTTGATATTAGTCAATTCTGTTTCTTTTAAATTAGCCTCTAACCAAGCATTTTTTTCATCTACTATTGCAAAAAGTACTTTTCCTATGTCTATATACTCTCCCTCCTCTAAATTCATTTGTGCAATAATTCCATCTTGTTCTGCAAAAATTATAGATTGGTCTATATAAAGATTTATTTGGTTTAATTTACTTAAATGCTTTAAATATAATGGGTGTTCATCAAACTCTAACTTTTCATCACCATAGAGCGTAGTTAAAATTGTCTTCGCTTTATCATTAATGATTTTTAGCTTTTGCTTTGAGGATGCATATGAATGTTTAGTTTCTTCATACTTATTATTAAGTTTGACAACTTTTAAATTATTTATAGCAGATTTGTATAAATATTGTTCTTCATCCATTTTACTCTTTAGACCAACACCTTTTTTTACTAATTTTTTAATTCTATTAAATTCGCGTTGATGATATTTAACTTTTTCTTCAGCATGCTTTATTTCAACATTAATTAAAGCTTTAGCTCGTTTCATCTCTGATAGATAAAATTTTATTTCTTCTTCAGCTAATTTTATTTCTTCTTTTGCTTCGTTATACTTTGATTTTCTATTCTCTATTTCTTTTTTGATTGTTAATAAGTTTTGTCTTTGTTCAGATAAATCAAGTTTAAGTTTTGCTGTATCAATTTTGAAAAGTTTTTGTCCTTTTTTTATTTCTTGGTTATTTTTTATAAATACAGTTTCAACTCTTCCTGGTATTTGAGATTGGATTGATACAATAGGAGCTTTAATATAAGCATTTTCTGTTTTTATATATCTTCCTAGAGAATAAAAATATCCTAAAGTAAACATCACAATGAGTAATGGAACGATAATTAGAAAAATAAATCTCTTAAAATTATTTTTTATTTCAAAATCGTTTTCTTTATCTATTTCGCCCTGCATTTATTTGAATTTCCTTTATTATATTTTAGACGATAAATCTTGTTTAAGATCTTGAAGTAGTTCTGTTAATTTATTAAGGTCTTCAGTTTTTAAAATTGATAGAGATTCCTGTCTATACTTGGCAGCTTTTTTTCTCATAGATTCTATAAGTGGCTTAACATTGTCAGATAAATAAATATTTTTAATTCGACCGTCCTTGCTATCAACTTTTCTTACAATCCATCCCTTTAATTCCATTCTGTCTATTAATCTACTGAGAGGTGCTTTTTCTATATCCATAAGCACACCTAATTCAGACTGATTTATTCCATCTCTAAATCGTAGATATGTCAAAAGCCACCACTGTGATCTCGTTAAACCTATGGATGCCATTTGCCTATCATATAATACTCTCAACAACCTAGCTACATCGTGTATTAATAAACCTATATTTTCTTCAAAGTTTTCTTGCAAAACAATACCACAATTTACAAATTAGTTTCCTAGTAAACTATTTAGTTAACACATTTAATAATTAAGTAAACAAAAAAGAAATATTTAGGTAAGTTTCTTCTAAATTTTAATTTTGATGAACACTAGCTGCACTAAATTTTAACTCCGGGATCTTTCCGATAGGATCTAAAGTGGAATTAGTTAAAATATTTGCTGCGGCCTCTTTAAAACAAAATGGTAAGAAAATCATTCCTGGCAGAAGATCATCATCTAATCGTATATTAATACTAATTTCACCTCTCCTGGTTTTGATTTTTACCTTCCTATTCAAGTCCAAATCATAGAGTTTACTGTCAATTTCATTCATGAAAATAATAGGGTCAGGCTCTAATTTATCTAATATTATTGCTTTTCTAGTCATAGTGCCTGTGTGCCAATGCTCTAGCAATCTACCAGTAGATAAAACTAATGGAAATTCTTTACTTAATTCATCATTTGGCATTATTAATTTAGTAGGAGTGATTTTTGCTAATTTATTTAATGTAGGAAATCCATCATTAAAAATAATGTCTTGACCTAATTCAAATTCACTTTCTACTGGATAAGTGACAAAACCATCTCTTTCTAATCTATCCCATGATATATTATTTAAAGAAGGCATGATTAGTTTCATTTCATTAAAGATATCTTTTGGCGATTGATAATTCCAATCTAACCCCATCCTTTTAGCTATTTCTTGAATTATCCACCAATCTTGTTTTACATTTTCAGGTGTCTTTACAACAGCTCTTCCTAATTGAACTTGTCTGTTAGTATTTGTATATGTTCCATTCTTTTCAGCATGAGCAGATGCAGGTAAAATAACATCAGCGTACCATGCTGTTTCAGTCATAAAAATATCTTGAACAACTAAATGTTCTAATTTTGCTAAGGCCTTTCTTGCATGATTTTGATCTGGATCAGACATAGCAGGGTTTTCACCTTGAACATACAAGCCTTTAATTTTATTCGAATATATATCTTCTATAATTTCAACTACTGTTTTACCTTCATTAGGATCCAAACTAGCATTCCAAAAACTTTCCATTTCTGATAGATTTTTATTGACATCTACTCTTTGGTAATCAGGATATGACATAGGTATCAAACCAGCATCTGAAGCACCTTGAACATTATTTTGACCTCGAAGCGGATGTAATCCTGTCCCATCTCTTCCAACTTGACCTGTAATTAAAGCTAAATTTATTAAGCAAAAAGCATTCTGCGTTCCATGCACATGCTGAGAAATACCCATACCCCAAAAAATAATTGAGGTTTTAGATTTTGCGTATAATCTTGCAACTTCTCTAATAATTTCTAAATTAATTCCACATATTTTTTCCATTATTTGAGGGTTAAAACTTTTAATTTCTTTCTCTAAAAGTTCAAAACCTTCTGTATTATTTTTAACATAATCTTCATCAATTAGACCCTCTTCAATGATTGTATAAATCATTGCATTCAATAATGATAAATCTTGGCCTGGATTAAATTGTAAATGGTGTGTTGCATATCTAGAAAGGTTTTGCTTTCTAGGGTCCATTATAATTAGCTTTGATCCATTCTTAACAGCTTGTTTTAAATATGAAGCCGCTACAGGATGATTTTGTTCAGGCCTTGCACCAATTACTATAATACATTCTGCATCTTTAGCTGCTGTAAATGGTGCTGTTACAGCAGCAGAGCCAACAGATTGAAGTAATGCTGCGACGGAAGACGCGTGGCATAGACGAGTACAATGATCTACATTATTAGTCTTAAAACCAGTTCTGATTAATTTTTGAAATAAATAAGCTTCTTCGTTAGAGCCTTTGGCAGAGCCAAATCCAGCTAAAGAGTTATCTGGGTTATTATTTAAAATTGAATTAAATTTTTTCGATGAATAACTTAAAGCTTCTTCCCATGAAGCTTTTCTAAAATATTTATAAACATCCTTACTCTCTATTGTTAGATCCCATACTTTTGATTTTTTATCTATTCTTATCAAAGGTTCTGTTAACCTTAATGGACTGTTAATATAATCAAATCCAAAACGACCTTTTACACATAATCTATTTTCATTTGCAGGTCCATTATCTCCATTTACTGCAACTATTGAATTATCTTTTACACTTACGTTAGTCTGACAGCCTACTCCACAAAATGGACATAAACTTTTTATGTGCTTGTCAGGAAAAACTGTTTGAACATTATTGTCATCTAATAGAGCAGTTTCCATTAATGCTCCAGTAGGACAAGCTTGAACACATTCTCCACAACCAACGCAACTACTCGATCCCATCAAATCATCAAAGTCAAAAACAGGGTAACTATTTGCCCCTCTTCCAGACATTCCTAACACATCATTGACCTGTACATCTCTACACGCTCTAATACATAATCCACACTGGATACAAGCATCCAATGCAACAGTCATTGCCGGATGACTGTTATCCAACGAAGGAACAATTTTTGAATCTTTCTTTGGAAATCTTGTTTTTGATATTTGATTAGTCTGAAGAATTTCCCAGAAATGGCTTTTTTGATTATGAGACTTTTCTTTTTCTGGCTGGTCAGACAACAAAAGTTCTAAGACTAATTTTTGAGATTTTTCAACTTTGTCATTATTTGTTATTACTTCCATGCCATTAGACGGTTTTCTTATGCAAGATGCAGCTAATGCTCTTTCACCTTTGATTTCCACCACACAAGATCTACAATTACCGTCAGCTTCATAACCTAGTTTATTACTGTGACACAAATGAGGAATAAAATTACCCTCTCTTTTGGAAACTTCCCATATACTCTCATCTTCACTTGCTGTAACAGCTTTACCATTAATGAAAAACTTAACCAAATCAGGCATGATTTTTTATCTCATCTGGAAAGTATTTTATACTTGATCTAATTGGGTTTGTTGCAGCTTGACCTAATCCACAAATTGACGAACTTTCCATGACTTCACAAAGATCTTCTAGAAGTTCAATGTCCCATTCTTGTTCATTCATTATAGTTACTGCTTTTTCACAACCAACTCTACAAGGTGTGCATTGACCACAACTTTCTGCTTTAAAAAACTCAATCATATTTAAGGCAGCTTGTCTGATTTTATCTTGATTTGAAAGTATTACCACTGCAGCAGAGCCAATAAATGTATTATGTTCGTTTAAGGTATCAAAATCTAAAGGAACATTATTTAAAGAAGCTGGTAAAAGTCCTGAGGATGCTCCTCCTGGCTGGTACGCCTTAAAGGTATGGCCTTCACTCATCCCTCCTGCTGAATCAATTATATCTAAAATGGTTGAACCTGAGGGAAGAAGATATAAGCCTGGTTTTTTTACCCTTCCAGAGACGGAATAACTTCTTAAACCTATACGATCATTTTTAATTGTATTGTTAAAAACATGTGAACCATCTCTCATAATTTTAGACACCCAATAGAGTGTTTCAACATTATGAACTAATGTAGGACGTCCAAAAACACCTACTTGGCCAACAAAAGGCGGTCGGTGCCGAGGCAATCCTCTTTTACCTTCAATGCTCTCAATCATGGCACTTTCTTCACCACATATATAAGCTCCTGCTCCTCTACGAACGTCTATATAATGTTTGCTTATTATATTATTATCTTCGAGTTTTCTAATTTCTTCTTTTAGTATCTTTAAAATAGCTGGATACTCATCTCTAATATAAATAAAACATTTTTCAGCTGAGATGGCTAAGGAAGCTATTAACATTCCTTCTAAAAACATATGTGGCTCTGTTTCTAAATAGTGCCTGTCTTTAAAAGTACCAGGTTCACCTTCATCTCCATTAACAGCAAGATATCTTGGACCTTGTTCGTTAGAGACAAGTTGCCATTTTTTAGCTGTTCTAAAGCCAGCTCCACCTAATCCCCTGAGATCAGATTTTATTAAATCATCATACCAATTATCACCATTTATATTAGAAATAATTTCACTGAATTTTTTATATCCTCCTTTATTTATATAATTTTCAAAATTTTCATAATCTGGAATTTCTGGCTTTATTCTATTGTTTTTTATAGCGTCTCTAATTTTATTGATATCTGCATTATCAACATGGTAATGACCTATTTCAACTGTTGGAGCAGCAAAACATCTACCCATACAAGGAGCTTTTAAAATTCTAACTTCTTTACTATTATAATTTTCAAGTAATTGAGCTTCTAACTCGCTAGACCCCGAAATTTCACAAGATAATGAGTTACATACTCTAATGGTCGTATTAGGAGGAGGAACTTCATTATTTTTAACTATGTCAAAATGAGCATAAAATGACGCTACTTCATATACTTCTACCTTACTGATTTTAAGTAATTTTGATAATAGTGTGAGGTTTTTTTCAGAAAGAAACCCATAGTAATCTTGAATTATATGTAAATGTTCAATTAATAAATCACGTCTTAATTCTATTGGATGAAGTAAATCTTCTAAAAAATCTAAATCTTCTTTATTA
>JADHQW010000130.1 GCA_016777705.1 Alphaproteobacteria bacterium
AAAAAAAGGAAATATAAAGTTAAGATCAATTGAGTATTTGAAAAAGAAATATTTAAATCATCTTTTATTAAAGTTAATGCTGGTGATATAATAGTCATTCCAATTACTGGAACTGCAACTATAATAGCCAACAAATTAATGTTAGGCTTTTTCAAATTTAACCACCAATCATCTTTAAAATTTATTATTATCAAAAATTACGTTTATTTTTATTTGACTTCATGGACTTCTATAATGTTCCCATCTGGGTCATAAAAAAATATTTGTTTCCATCCAGCAACAGCTGTTTCACCCCAATCAGAATAATTTATACCTAATTCACCTAGATGTTGTTTAAATGCGTCCAAATCATCTGTTCTATAGGCAATATGGCCCTTTTCAAGAGGGTTAATGTTATGTCCCGTTTTAAAACATACATTTAAATCTTTTTCCGCTAAATGCGTTTGTATATTACCATCAGACACAAAAGCAACATTACCTGAATAACCTTTTTTCTTCTCTAAAACAGGCAAACCTTCTGTCTCAGTTTTTAACTTCATAACTTTTAAATAAAAATCATTCATTTCATCTACTTTATGAGTTGATAAATTGATGTGATGTAATTCAAGTTTCATAAAAATCTACATTAGTTTTAATTTTTATTTTTATTAAATATTAATAATTAATTATTAACAAGTTAAAAATAAATGTTATCTTAATTTACAAGTTATGGCGAGAGTGACGAGACTCGAACTCGCGACCTCCGGCGTGACAGGCCGGCGCTCTAACCAACTGAGCTACACCCCCTAAAAAGGATTAATATACTTGATAGAGGTTGAGGATCTATTGGTCAAGAAAAGATTAAGCATAATGTACTAAAATGAATAATTTATTAATTATTTTTTGAACGCAATGAAACTTGATTGGAAATATTTAGAAAATATAAAAAATTCAATAGCTATACCAAATAAAATTGTACTTAATATGGTATTTGTAAAGAATGGTATACCCATAATATAACAATTCAATAATCCGTTCATACTCTTTTCATAGAATGAACTAGTTAACCATACCCCAAAGTTAGTAATTACAAAAAACATGCAAGAGCCTAAAGTAGAAAGCGTTAATCTACTTTTCATTCCATTAGAAAATTTAGATAAAATTCCAATGAATGCTAGGCTAGACCATGTCCATATTAATAAACTATGAAACCCAATTAAATAATCTGTTATTGCAAATGACAATATAATAAAAGGAATAGACCAAAATCCTAACAAAACAGGGATATAAAAACTTAAAGCTATTACTGGAGTAAAATTTGGAGGATGTGGTATTACTCTAAAAAGAAGAATAATACCAATCGAACCAGAAAATATTAAAGCATATTTGAGTAGTTTGTTTGTATTCATAACTTTTTTTATACCTTAATTTAAATTAACTCAAGTTAATACTTAATCAAAAATCTGCTTGGATCTCAAACCCAAATGTTCTTCCTGCTTGTGGATAAACATAACCACCTGCTGCACCTTTAATTAAATTAGTATAATATTTTTCGTCTAAAAAATTATTTATAAATGAGTTAACGGTAATGTTTTTAAATTTATAAGAAAGCTTTATATCTGACACTTGATAAGATTTTGATTTTTCAAGCACATTACCATCATCATTTCCTGAACGAGTTTTTCCAAAATATTTATAGGTTAAGCTTGCGTTAGCAGTTTTATTAATATTGTAATTCAAAGATGCATTAGTTTTAATTCTTGGGACGTATGGAGTATCATTACCTTTAAAAGTCCCTTTAGAAACGTATGAATTCATGAAGGTACTATTTGTTGTAAAATTTAATTTCTTATTAACTTCTTTATCATATTCAAGTTCTACACCCTGATGAATAGAAGGATCATAGTTTTCATTAGCAAAAGAGGTTGAATTATAGAAAATTTGATTTTTAAGTAAACTTCTGAATGCAGAGATTTTAAATCTGTCATTTGATGATTTTTTTTCGAAACCAAGCTCTATATCATGAGAAAACTGATGTTTGAGAGGATTAATATTTGTTGAAGGACCAACAGTAATAATCTCATCTAATCGAGGAGATCTATATGAACGGGAAATATGACCAAAAACTTTTTTATCATTTGCAAAGTTATAATCAGTGCCTAATGACCATGCGTATTTATCCTCCTGATTAGAAAGGACTTTGGTCTTTGATGACAACATATTATTAACATTTATATTATAATGATGTGAACGCGTTCCAACTTCAAAATTCAAACCTTTTTTTAATTGATTTTTAATATTAAAGATTAATGACGGTTCGATGATTAATTGCTCCGCCTTATTTATATACTGAACATATGCCCAATTATTAGCATCAACTTTATAATTAGAATTATAAACATCTATACCAAACTTACCTTCCACACTTTTATTAGAGAATAAGTTACTATTTATAAGTTGCGAATTTAGATGAACAGTATTCAAAGAAGTATCGCTTTTATATGTTATTCCATAATTCAACATGGAGGAGTATTGATCTTTTTTTTCTAATCTAAGACTTGATAAAAATTTTGCATTGTTTGAAAGTTTAGCCTCATTAGCAATTTTCAGCGATTTTATTTTTTCAGAACCAAAATCTTTGGGAAAACGTGTATATGTAGGTTTATTATAAAAATCAGATAATAAAATACT
Source organism: Alphaproteobacteria bacterium (assembly GCA_016777705.1). Lineage (GTDB taxonomy): Bacteria > Pseudomonadota > Alphaproteobacteria > Puniceispirillales > Marisalimonadaceae > Marisalimonas. The sequence goes on from JADHQW010000130.1 coordinate 2,671, forward strand.
ACCTGGTAGGCGAGTTTGTTCATTAGATGATTTTAATTCAGCCCATAACCTTGAATTAATATCTGTAAAATTTGTAATATTAAAGCTCAATGAACTATTATCATACTCACTATTATCTCTATATCCATCAGTGCTTAAGTCATATATTGTAGCATCTAGCGCTATATTGTCATTTTTGTTAGTAACTGAAATTATCTGTTTTTTAGTATTAAATGATTTCAAAGAAGTTGTTATCTTGAACATATCTTCTGAATATAAAGGATTCTTTGTAATTATATTCACAGCACCAGCAGTGGCTCCATCACCAAATAAAACACTTGCAGTACCACCCTTTATAATTTCTATTTTATAAATACTCTCTATTGGTACTCTTGATAAATTAGCTCCAGCAATTGTCATATCAGAAATTCGTATTCCATTTAAAAGTACTAATACATTTCTTGAAGCTTGCTCACCAAAACCCCTAATTTTAACTGACGATTTAACGTCAACTCCTGAATATAAATTTTCAAAGTTTATACCAGAAAATCTAGATAATAGGCTTCCAAGTGGTAAATGAGAATTTTCTCTAATCATTTTATTATTGATTATGGTAGTTGAACTACCCACTACATTCTCATTTATAATAGTAGGGTGAATTGTTATTCTAAGAGGTTCATTTTCAGAAGAAATAGATTGTGACGAATAGTTAAGTAAAAGTAAAAAAAATAGAAAAAAAGCACGTGTGATCATAATTGCCTCCAGCAAGTAAATAAAATTAAAGAGCCTAAACTCATCTCCTAATTTAGTCGCTAGACGATATGTACACGTGCCATCTACTCTACCCGGTAGTTGACAAAGCGACAATTTATGGCAGGTCTCCTGGCTTGTGCATTAACGTTAAGACTACCTTCCCAGAATATATCCAGTGGTATATTAGCCTTTACTCAGCACTTACAGTTGCGGGGACAGCTTTGGCTTTCAATTCAAGTGAATTACCAAATTCCCATTTTAAGCTTGAAGAAAACTTCAAAGCACCATAAACATTATTAGATGTAAATCGAAATAACTAAGATATGCAAGTAAAAAATTAAAGTTTTTATAAATGATTAAATTAACAATACTTGGAAACGGGTATACGGCGAATTTTTTATCAAAAGAGGCTCTAAAAAAAGGGTTTGAAGTCTCTATAATAACAAGAAATATTTCCAATCCTAAAAAAAATATACATTACTTTAATTTTTCAGATACCCAAAATGTCTCTAAACAACTTATAAATAGTAACATTATTTCTACTGTCCCTCCAAATGATCAAGGAATGGACCCTATAATAGCTAAATACGGAAAATCAATTTCGCTTAATAAAAATAAATTAATCTATTTATCGGCTACTTCAGTATATGGTGATGGCGAAGTCAATGAGAAAACAAAGCCTGACCCCAAAAGCAAAAGAGGTATAATTAGATTAAGCGCTGAACAAGAATGGATTAAACAAAATAAAAGAACATCACTTTTTAGAGTATCTGGTATTTATGGCCCTAAAAGACACCCTATGATAAAATATTTAAATGGTGAAAATACAATTATTGTTAAAGAAAATTATATATCGAATAGAATACATGTGGAAGACCTATCTGGAATAGTTATAAAATTCTTAATAGAAAAACATGACGACACAGTTGTAAATGTTAGTGACCAAAATTTAGTTAAAAATTATGATGCAGTTGAATATGTGTCGAATGTATTACAATTACTTAAACCTGTTATTTTAAAATATAAACCTGAAGAAGCATCTGAAATGTTAAAATCTTTCTATGAAGTTAACAGAATAGTTAAAACTAAAGTTATAGGTCATAATTTTAAATATGAAATGAAGCATCCGGATTATAAAAAAGCTTTACTTCAATTAACTAAACAATTAATCAAATCTTATAAATTAAATTAGGAAGATTTATTGTCAAAGTTCTCTAATAATTATCAAAAAGTTACCTACATAAAACATTGGACTGAAAGTTTATTTTCGTTTCGAATCCAAAGGCCTACCAACTTAAGATTTAGATCTGGTGAATTCGTAATGATTGGGTTACCAAATAGAAAAGATAAACCTATTTTAAGGGCATATTCAATTGCATCACCAACATGGTCAGATGAGTTAGAATTTTATTCAATTATTGTTAAAGATGGCCCCTTAACATCAAAATTAAAAAATATTAAGATTAATGATGATATTATTTTAATGCCTAAATCTACTGGAACTCTAGTTTTAGATGCATTAAAACCAGGTAAGCGATTGTTTTTACTATCATCTGGAACTGGTTTCGCTCCTTTCTCCTCACTTATTAGAGAACCAGAAACATATGATAAGTTTGAACAAGTTATTGTCACTCATACTTGTAGAACTTCTAAAGAACTACAGTATAGTCAGCAAATAATTGAAGAATGTAATAATCATGAAATTATTTCAGAATTTATATCCAATAAACTATTAAGTTACGCTTCAACTACAAGAGAAAAAACTACTTACCGAGGTCGAATAACAGACCTTATAACTTCTAAAAAAATCTTTGACGATCTAGATATAAGTGAAATTTCATCAAATGATAGATTTATGTTTTGCGGATCAATGGGTTTAAATAACGACCTTAAGAAAATACTCTTGGACTTAGGGCTAAGCGAAGGTGCAAACAACAACCCAGCTGAGTTTGTTTTGGAAAAGGCGTTTGTTGGATAAACCCATTAAAAGTTATAGACTAAAATTGTATCATTATTATTTATAATATTATCTAAAGTTTTAGAGTAAAAACAAAAAAGGAAAGATAAAACATGGTGGGCGGTGACGGTCTCGAACCGCCGACATTCTCGGTGTAAACGAGATGCTCTACCAACTGAGCTAACCGCCCCAATAAATAATTATATAAGTAGTTTTAATAAAAATAACAACAAAGAACTTACATATTTAGCAAAAAAGTAACTTCTAGGAATAATTATTTGAAAAAAACATTACTGAAATTAAAACCTTCTCCTTGGATTATAAATCAAGTTGAAATAGTTCAAAAAAGGAAAAAAATTAATATCCTAGATTTCGCTAGTGGAGGAGGAAGGCACAGTATAAATCTAGCTAGTAATAGAAGGGTTATAACTGCCATTGATAAGGATAGAAGTAAATTAGAATTATATAAAAATATCAAAAATATAAATCCTATTTGTTTTGATTTAGAAAGAAATGATAAATGGCCTTTAGAAAAAGAGTCATTTGACGTCATTATAGTAACGAATTACTTGTATCGACCAAGAATTAGAGAATTAGAAAGTTTTTTAAAAATAGGTGGTTTTTTATTTTATGAAACGTTTGCAGTTGGTAATGAAAAATATGGAAAACCTAGTAATCCAGACTACTTATTAAAGCACATGGAGCTGTTAAAAACATTTAAAAATGACTTTGAAACTATGTATTATTTTCAAGGTAAAACCATTGAAAATGAGGTTGCAATCATACAAAGATGCAGTTTAAAAAAAAGGCCTCTTAAATAAGAAGCCTTTTTAAAATTATTGTTAGTTATTTAATTGTTTACAGCATCTTTTAATGGGCTTCCAGCTTTAAATTTAGGTTGCTTTGAAGCTTTAATCTGAATTGGATCACCAGTTCTTGGATTTCTTCCTGTAGTAGCGGCACGGTTTGCAACTGAAAAAGTACCAAAGCCAACTATTCTTACGTCACCACCTGACTTTAACGCGTCAGTAATAGATTGAAAAACACCATCTACAGCTTTTGCTGCATCGACTTTAGATAATCCTGA